>NZ_JBHXQY010000099.1:0-24429 GCF_042716955.1 Nocardiopsis sp. NPDC058631
GGCGTTCCGCCGTGGTCACGGCGGGACGCGGCCCCTCACCCGTGCTGCGGGCCGGTGCGCCGGGTCAGACGTTGAAGCGGAACTCCACCACGTCGCCACGGTTGGAAACGTCTCGATCGCTCGAAGGTCGACATGGGAGAGCACGCGATCGGACTCGGCGGCCTCAAGCGGCGTTCAGCTCATCTCTGCGTTGAGCGCCGCTCGCTTGCGGGCGTAGGCGCGAGCCGCGCGCACCCTGTCGCCACAGCGGGTCGAGCACCATTGCCGTCGCGCATGCGTGCGGAGGAAGAACCACTCACACCCATCCGCCTCGCAGGACGCGAGCATCGACGCCTCGTCACCGGCCAGCAGCGTGGCGGCGTCCTCGGCGATGAGCGCCATGACGTGCTCGACGACCTGCGTCGCCGGATGATCGGCGCTGCGAATGAAGCCCATCGTCGGTTCGAACCGCAGGAGCATGACCCCGGGCGCGCTGGTCAGCGCATGGTTGAGAGCATGTACCGCGCCGGGCGAGGGGGCATGACCGCCCACCTGCGCCTCGAAGAGATCCCTCAGGTCATCGCGCAACTGCACGATCCGACCCCGGCAGTACTCGTACAGCACGGCGTCCGGATCGATCAGATCGCGGGCGAGCAGCCAGACTCGCACGGCGTCGGCGGTGCCCAGCTCGTCGTGCCGACCCCCTCTCCCCGCTCGGCTCACGCTGTCGACCAGGGCAAGGCTCAGGTGCTCATCGGCCCCCGGCACCTCAGTGTGCAATGACTCCTCCATAGCCTCATGGTAACAGCGGCGCTTTTCCGTGAGTCATCTGCTATCTTTTAGTCATGTTAAAAAACTTTATTTTCCATGAGACTTGAGGATCCGCACGCCGATCGGACGCCCAGCAAGCACCGCGCCGTTCGCCCTGCCCCTGCTCGCCGACGGCGGCACCAGTGCGGGGATGGCCGCGCAGGAAGGCCTCACGGGCACCGTCCCGCTCGCGCGCACAACGGACCGGAGGGGCTTCCACCGGTTCTGGATGTCCGAGCGCCACGTCACGGGGGCGACCTCCGTGTCCTCGCCGCCGCTGATGATCGCCCGGCTCATCGCCGCCCGTAACGGCCTTCCCCGCGCCTGAACCCGACCACAGCACCACCCGAAGATGGAGAGAACACCATGACCGCACCACGCCGCGCCCTGATCGTCATCGACGCCCAGCAGGAGTACTTCGACGGGCTCCTCCCGATCCAGCACCCCGACCGCAACGCGTCGATCGCCCGCATCCGGACCGCGATCGATGGTGCGGAGCAGGCCGACGCCCCGGTCGTGCTCGTGCAGCATGAGCTCCCCTCCGAAGCTCCCGTCTTCGCCTCCGGTTCGGCGACCTGGCACAACCACCCCGTGGTCGCCGCCCATGAGCAGCGGGCCTCCCATCGCATCCGCAAGCAGTTCTCGAGCATCTTCGCGGGAACTGATCTCGAGTCGTGGCTGCGCGACCGGGGCATCGACACGATCACCCTCGTCGGGTACATGACCAACAACTGCGTGATCGCCTCAGCGGCCGCGGCCGAGCCGCTCGGCTTCGCCGTGGAAGTCCTCTCGGACGCGACCGGCGCGATCGACCTCGCGAACGAGGCGGGCAGCGCGCCCGCCCGGCAGGTCCACGACACACTGATGGCGCTGCTTCATTCGAACTGGGCCGCCGTCACCGACACCAACACCTGGACAGCCGCACTGCAGACCGGTGAGGCGTTGGGCAAGAGCGACCTGGTCACCTCGGCGGCACAGGGTCGCCAGGCCCCTTGACCGACACTCAAGAAGTCAGCTGAAGGCGGTACCGCCTCAGGCCCGTCTCCACATGACCCACCAGGGTCCGCCTGCAGGACACGGAAGCACCGAATGCCCGGCATACCCCCTAGGGGTAGAGGGTTGTTCAGGCCAGGCGGTACCGCTGTCGCCCACCAGAGACCTCCGTCGTGCGCCTGAGCGACAACGCGCGCGGTGTGCCGAGCCGTTCGCGGGCCCGGGATCCTCTCTGGGGCCCTTCTGGGGCCCTTCCGCCGTGGTCACGGCGGGACGCGGCCCCTCACCCGTGCTGCGGGCCGGTGCGCCGGGTCAGACGTTGAAGCGGAACTCCACCACGTCGCCGTCGGCCATCACGTACTCCTTGCCCTCCATGCGGACCTTGCCCGCCGCGCGGGCGGTCTGCATGTCCCCCGCGGCCACCAGGTCGTCGTAGGAGACCACCTCGGCCTTGATGAAGCCGCGCTGGAAGTCGGTGTGGATGACGCCCGCGGCCTCGGGGGCGGTCGCGCCCTTGCTGATGGTCCAGGCGCGGGCCTCCTTGGGCCCGGCGGTCAGGTAGGTCTGGAGGCCGAGGGTGTCGAAGCCGACCCGCGCGAGCTGCGCCAGACCCGACTCGGTCTGCCCGAGGGACTCCAGCAGCTCCTGCGCCTCGTCGTCGTCCAGTTCGGCGAGTTCGGCCTCGATCTTGGCGTCGAGGAAGATCGCCTCGGCCGGGGAGACGAGCGCCTGGAGCTTGGCGCGCAGCGCCTCGTCGGCGAGCTCGTCGGTGTCGAGGTTGAACACGTAGATGAACGGCTTGACCGTGAGCAGGCTCAGTTCGCGCAGCCGGTCCAGGTCGACGCCCTTGGCCGCGGACAGCGACGTGCCCCCGTCGAGGACCTCCTGGGCCTCGCGGGCGGCCTGGAGCAGCTCCTGGGCGCCCTTGTCCTTGGCGTTGCGCTTGGCGTCCTTCTCCAGGCGCGGGATCGCCTTCTCCAGGGTCTGGAGGTCGGCGAGGATCAGCTCGGTGTTGATGGTCTCGATGTCGCGGGACGGCTCGACGTCGCCGTCGACGTGCGTGACGTCGGGGTCGTCGAAGGCCCGGATCACCTGGCAGATGGCGTCGCTCTCGCGGATGTTGGCCAGGAACTTGTTGCCCAGGCCCTCACCCGTGGAGGCGCCGCGCACGATGCCCGCGATGTCGACGAAGTCCACCGTCGCCGGAAGGATCTTCGCCGAACCGAAGATCTCGGCCAGCTTCCCGAGCCGGGTGTCGGGCACACCCACGACCCCGACGTTGGGCTCGATGGTCGCGAACGGATAGTTCGCCGCCAGAGCGTCGTTCTTGGTCAGGGCGTTGAAGAGGGTGGACTTGCCGACGTTGGGCAGGCCGACGATCCCGATAGACAGACTCACAAGGCCAGAGTCTATGCGGACCGACGGGTGGCCCGGTCCGCTGCCGCGAAGATCAGGACCAATCGCCGAAACGCAGTGCGCAGGTGCCACTACGCACAGTAGGTTTCGATCGACGTCTCCGGGGACAGGGGGCGGAAACCGCCCTGAGCGCGGCCTCGTGCCGCACCCCGGCCCTCTCGACCCCCGTCCCCGGCCGAAACACGGGCACCGACACGGGGGATGCGGCATCCGGCGAACGTCCGGTCGGCGTCGGGCGGCGGAGCGCGGGACACGGGGGCGTGTCCGGTGCCCGCTCCCGACCGCCCCGGCGAACGGTCCGCCGAGCACGCCCGGGGGCACCGCGCGGCGCCGCCCCGTCGTGGGGCGGGGTACCCGCTCACCCACCCCTGCCACGGCCCCGTCCCTGGGGGAGGACAACTGTGGTCACCGATCAACTGCGTGCGCTCGTGCGCCGCTACCCGCTCGTCCGCTTCGCGACCCGGCAGGTCCGTGTGCGCCTGCCCAGAAGGCTGGGCGGGCTGGACCCCGAGCGCGTCCCACCGTGGAGCCGCCTCTGCACCTTCGCTCTGCCCCGGTTGGAGTCGGACACCCGCGGGACGGGACCGGACAGCCTCACACTCCGGCTCCCCGGCGACCTGGCGGCGCCCCGGCGCCTGTCCGTGTCCGGCCTGGCCCGGTACGAACCCGGCAGCCTGGCCTGTTTCCTCGCCATGCTCGACCACACACGCCCCGGAGCGGTGCTCGACGTCGGTGCGGGGGTGGGGGTCTACTCGGCGCTGGCCGCCGCTCGCAGCAGCCGCCCCGTGTTCGCGTTCGAGCCCACACCGGAGGTCGCCTCGGCCGCCCGCGCGGTGTCGTCGTCCGGGGGCCTGGGGTTCACGGTGGTGGAGCTGGCGCTGAGCAACCACAACGGCACGGCCCACCTGCGCCGGACCGGCCACGACGACAGGTGCAACACGCTGGTACGCACCGCCCGCGGGGGCCTGTCCTGCATCACCGTGGGCGTGGCGACCCTGGCGCGGTGGAACGAGTCCGCGGCCGTGGCTCCGGCGGTCGTGAAGATCGACACGGTCGGCACGGAGCCCGACGTGGTCGCCGGAGGGCTGGAGGTGCTGCGCCGGTACAGGCCGTGGATGTTGGTGAAGGTCCGCCCGGACCGGGGGGTCGAGGAGCGGCTGATGGCCCTGCTCGACCTGCTGGAGTACACGTGGTACCCGGTGAGCGCGAAGACGCCCTACCGGCCGCGTGCGGAGATCGTCGGACGGGCCTCGCCCGCACGGGAGCGGATGTGGCTGTTCACCCCCGAGCCGGCGCCCTCGGGGTTCTGGCCGTCGGTGGCCGGTTGGCGAAGGGCGCTCGACGCCTGTTCCCCTGCGGTCAGGGGAGTCTGAGGGCCAGTGTGTGGCGCGGGCCCGGTCGGGCCCCGCGCCACGCACCGCACGGGCCCCGTAGCCGGGCCGCGGCCCGGCTACGGGCGCCCCAGGGCCGCCCCGGACACCGTTTCGCGGCCCAGCGGGGCCCGGCTCCGTGTCCACTCCAGCAGGGCGTCGAGCAGGGCCGCGGGCTCGTCCCGGTGGACGCAGTGGCCCGCGCCCCGGACGACCCGCACGGTGAAACCGCGTTCGGTGAGCACCCGCACCGCCCGGGGGTCGACGGTGATGCCGTTCCCCGCCCGCAGAACGAGGGAGGGGACGACCGGCCTCTTCGGGAGGAAGTCCCTCCCGGCGATCTCGGAGGCGACGAAGTCGAAGAACGCGGGGTCGAAGGAGGCGAAGCCGCTGAGCTCCTTCTCCACGTCCGCGTCACTCCACCGGGGGTTGATCTGGCGCACGCCCGCGACGTCCGCGGTGGCGAACACCCTGCGCATGCGCTCCCCCGCGTCGTCCGCCATGGGCGGGAGGCGAAACGCCGGGTCGACGTAGACCGCCCGGCCGGGCCGGAGCCGCTCGACGGCCAGGGAGAGGGCCACCCCGCCCATCGAGTGGCCGACGATCGCGTCGATCCCGGTCGGGAGGGAGTCCACCAGGTCGTCTCCGAGTGCCTCGACGCTGTAGTGGCCGCGCGGACTGCGGCCGTGGCCGCGCATGTCGACGCCGAGCACCCTGTGCCCGCGCTCGACGAGTTCCGCCTCGATGGCGTGCCAGGTCTCGTGGTGGGCCATCGCTCCGTGGACGAGGGCGATGGTGTGGTCGCCGGTGCCGCTGCTGTAGGTCTCCAGTCGCATGGGAGTGGGACTCCTTGGAAATGAGGTACTGCCGAGGGCTCCGAGGTCCGAGAGGGCCCCGGCCTCCACGTACGGGGTCTCCAGGGTCTCGAAGACTTTTGCACAAGGAAAGGAAATGTCCGGATGCGGACTTCGGTCCGTACCTTTTCTTCCCTTCCGGAACCCGCCCGGGGGCGCCGACACCCGTCGGACAGACCGGCCGCGCATCCGGGCGGACGGGGCACGGGGTGGTGGACATGCCGGACTTGGCCGTTCTGGTCACCGATGTGCTGCGTGGCGGGGAGACCTGGGTGCGCGACGGCTGACACCATGGTGGGCCATGGACGGTCTCGCACTCGTACTCATGCTCCTGGTCGGCCTGGCGATCGGCGTCGCCGTGGGCTGGATCCTCGCCCGCGGGCGGGACGCCGACGCGCGAGCGGACGCCCGCGCCGCCGAGGAGCGCGCCGCCTACGTCGAGGAGCAGCTCGGGGACAGGTTCCGCGCCCTGTCGGCCCAGGCCCTGGACCAGACCAACCAGCGCTTCCTGGAGCTCGCTGAGGGACGCCTGCGCGCGGTCAGCGCCCAGGCCGGGGGCGACCTGGACGAGCGGCGGCGGGCTGTGGAGCGCATGGTGGAGCCGCTGACCGAGACGCTGAACCGGGTGGAGCGGCAGCTGCGGGAGGTGGACGCCGGGCGGGTGGCCGCCCACGCGGAGCTGGCCAAGCAGGTGGAGTACGTGCGCGAGGGGTCGGAGCGCCTGCGGGACCAGACCCAGTCCCTGGTGACGGCGCTGCGCAGGCCCGAGGCGCGCGGCCGGTGGGGCGAGCTTCAGCTGCGCCGGGTGGCGGAGCTCGCGGGGATGGGCTCCCGCTGCGACTTCGAGGAACAGGCGGCGACGCGGGACGGGTCGCAGCGCCCGGACATGGTCGTGCGCCTGGCCGGCGGCAAGAACATCGTGGTGGACTCCAAGGTGCCGCTCTCGGCGTACCTGGACGCGGTCGAGGCGGGCCGGGAGGACGCGGTGGAGGAGCGGCTGCGCGCCCACTCGCGGCACCTGCGCACGCATGTGGACCAGCTCGCGGCCAAGTCGTACTGGGCGGCGTTCACCCCCGCACCGGAGTTCGTGGTGCTGTTCATCCCGGGGGAGGCGTTCCTGGCCCCGGCGTTGGAGCACGACCCCGACCTGTTGGAGCACGCGATGGCCCGGCGGGTCCACATCGCGACGCCGACGACCCTGATCTCCCTGTTGCGAACGGCGCAGTACGCGTGGCAGCAGGAGGCACTGAGCGAGAACGCGCGGGCGGTGTTCGACCTCGGCAAGCAGTTGCACGCCAGGCTGGGCAAACTGGGTGGACACGTGGAGGGCCTGGGCCGGGCGCTGACCCGGACCGTGAGCGCCTACAACCAGACGGTGGGGTCACTGGAGAGCCGCGTGCTCGTGACCGCGCGGCGGTTCGGGGAACTGGGTCTCGTGGACGGCGAGCTGGACCGGCCGACGGGTGTGGAGGAGCGTCCGCGCACGGTGGCCGCTCCCGAGCTGGCCGGGTACGGGGATGACGCGTTCGGGCAGGACGGGCACACTCCCGACGGGCCGGTGCCGGGCGGTCCTTCCGCCGCGGAGCGGGAGGGCGTCCGCGGGTCGGATCTCCCCCTGGTCGACCGGGAGGAGGCCCATGTCGACGCTATTCGGCATGCGGATAACGGGAGCAATAGCTCGACCGAAAAAGAACTCCGGGAGAGGGTGTACGACTCGTGATCCGTCCGGTTGTGGCAGGTCACCCGCCCCAGCCGCGGACGACTCGGACAGACGACACCAAAACAACAGAACCGCGCGGCCCCATCCTGGTGTCCAACGGATGGAAGGCGTGTTTGAGGCGGATCGGGCAAGTGGCCGAAATGGCGACACGGTCCCCGGAAAAGACACTCGGCGCATACGAGAAGTGACACACTAAACACCGTGAGCAACACACTGGGGAGGGGGACGGCTATGCGCCCGCGAAAGGCGGACGGTCCCGAGCCCGGGCACGCACCGTACTTCGTTCGGCCCGACGGCCGCGGCCGGGACGCGTCGGCGTCCAGGAGGAAGGCGCGCGCGACCCCTCGCGCACCGGAGGGGGGCCCGGGCCGACGGCCCCCTCGCCTGACCGGGCGTGGCGGGATGCTGATCATCATCGTGCTGAGCTTCGCCGGCACCATGATCGCGCAGTGGACGGGCTTCCCCGCCGCGCCGGGCATCGCGTTCACCGTCGCGTGCCTGACCACCGTGTTCGTGGTCCGCCCCGCCGACCTGCTGTCGCTGGCGGTCAGCCCGCCCATCGCGTTCTTCGTGGCCGTGGTCGCCGCCGAGAGCGTGCTGGCCCTGGGCAACGAGGGGTTCGCCCGGGTCCTGCTCCTGGGACTGGCCTCCCGGCTGGCCGAGGTGGCCCCGTGGCTGTTCCTGGGTACCGCGCTGGTCCTGGTGATCGGGGTGTTCCGAGGGCTGCCGGGCAACCTCCGCAACCTGGGCGACGAGCTGAACGGCCGCACGTAGTGCCTCCCGCCCCTGCACCCTGATCTCGTCCTCGTGGCGGGTCCGGGCGCCGGCGCCGGCTACCGGCGCAGGCCCCTTCGGGTCGGGATCGCTCGCTCCACGTCCCCGAGCGCGTGCCCTGCGAAAATCAGAAGGGCGTGTCCCCGTCCGCGGGGGCGTCGTCCTCCCGGCGCTCGTCCATGGCTGCGGCCATCTTGGCCCGAGCCCCCTCCAGCCACTGCTCGCAGACGCGTGCCAGCTCCTCACCACGCTCCCACAGGGCCAGGGACTCCTTGAGGCTGAGCCCACCGGACTCCAGCTGGCGGACGACGGTGGTGAGCTCCTCGCGGCTCTCCTCGTAGCTCAGCTCCGGCACGACGGCGTCCCCGCCCTTGCCGTCGGTCTTGCTGCCCTTGGCGGCCATCTCTACTCCCCCTCGGTGGTGTCTTCGGTGTGGACGGAGTCCACGGTGGCGGTCAGGCTGTCCTCGGCGAACCTCACCCGCAGGGACTCCCCCACGTCCGGTTCGGCCGCGGAACGCACCACCGAGCCGTCCGGGCGCTGCACGATGGCGTACCCGCGTGCCAGCGTCGTGGCCGGGGACAGGGCGTGCAGGCGCGCCCGTGTGTGGCCGAGGCCCTCGCCGGCACGGTCGAGCGACACGGTGAGGCTCCGGCGGGCACGGTCGCGCAGTTCCGTCACCTGCTCGGTGAGCCGGTCGATCTCGCGGACCGGGCTGGCCAGTACGGGGCGGGACCGCATGCCCGAGAGCCAGGCGAGCTCGCGTTCCAGCCCGCCCTTGAGGACCCTGCGGCCCCGGTCGCGCAGTTGTCTGATGGTCTCAAGCTGCTCCCCGACGTCGGGGATGGTCTTCTTCGCCGCGTCGGTGGGTGTGGAGGCGCGCACGTCGGCGACGAGGTCGAGGAGCGGGGCGTCCTGTTCGTGACCGATCGCGCTCACCACGGGCGTGCCCGCCGCCGCGACCGCCCGCACCAGCGCCTCGTCGGAGAACGGCAGCAGGTCCTCCAGCGAGCCCCCGCCCCGGGCGATCACGATGACGTCGACGTCGGGGTGCGAGTCCAGGTCCTTGAGCGCCTCCAGCACCTCGCGGACCGCCCGGTCGCCCTGGACCGCCACCTGGCGCACCTCGAAGCGCACGGCGGGCCAGCGGCGGCGGCCGTTCTCCAGCACGTCGCGTTCGGCGGCGGAGTCGCGTCCGCAGACCAGGCCCACCGTGGCGGGGAGGAACGGCAGGGGGCGCTTGCGCCCGTCGTCGAACAGTCCCTCGGCCGCCAGGGTGCGCCGCAGCTGCTCCAGTCTGGCCAGGAGCTCGCCCAGTCCGACGTGGCGGATCTCCAGCGCGCGGAGCGAGAAGGTGCCGCGCACCTCGTAGAAGTCGGGTTTGGCGTGCACGACGACGCGCGCCCCGGCCTCGGGGGGCGGGCTCTGCGCGTCCAGCACCGAGGTCTGGCAGACCACCCGCACCGACACGTTCGCGACCGGGTCGCGCAGAGTGATGTAGGCCATCCTCCCGCGCCGGTTGAGTTCGGCGATCTGCCCCTCGACCCAGATCCGGCCCAGTCGTCCGATCCACTGGCCGACGGCGGTGAGGACGACTCGTACCGGTTGCGGCGCCTCGGCGGAACTCTCCATGCCCATGGCAACCGAGCCTAGGGGAGGACGCCGACAGTTGCGGGCAGGCGGGCCACCGGGCGCGGCCGTCCCGGCGCACCTTCGCACGCGGTCCCGGTCAGCCCTGCGCGTCCCCGCCCGCGGACACCGTGTTGTCCAGACCGATGTCGGTGACCTCCGGTTCGCCCTCGGCGTAGTGGACGACGTTGTCGGCACCCGTCACGTGGATGGAATTGGCGCCTCCGACGTGGACGGTGAGGCCGGTACCCGTGACGGTGACCGCTCCGCACTGGCCGTTGAGGACGACCTCCGCGCCGCTCGCGGTCACGTTGACGTCGCGGTCCTCACAGTCCTCCGTGACGCTTCCCTGGACCGAGGCGATGTTGAGGTCGCCGGTCTCGCTGTCGATGGTCACGCCGCCCCCCTCGCCGAGGGTCACGTCGCCGTCCTCGTTGCCGACCGAGACGTCGCCGTCCGAGTCGACGGAGATCTCGCCGTCCTCACTTCCGACGGAGACGCCGTCGGGGTCGACGTTGAGCTCCTGGTCGGTGCCGGGGACACCGATCGAACAGCCGGTCAGCCAGAACGCCGCCGCGACGAGGAGGGCGGCGGTGGAAGTCGGGGAACGCATGGTGAGAGCCCTTCGAGCGGGAAAGCGCCGGTATGTGCGCAACAGTGGGACGTTCCGCGCCCCTCCTCGGTTCCGAGGGAACACGGCCGAGGGGCCTGCGTGCACCAGCGGCCGCCGCCTACGCCTCGGCCTCCATCTTGGCGATGCGGTTGTCGTACATCTTGATGAACTCGGTGCGGCCCCCGTGGGCGACCTCGTAGGCGCGCAGGTCGCGGACCTGCTCGATCGTGAGCTTGCGCAGACGGGCGCGGACGGAGGGCAGGGTGAGCTCGTCGTAGGTCGGCACGGCGAGGTCCTCGACGGCCGGCGCGGCCCCCTTGCGGACCTTCTCCAGGACCTCGTCGCTGGCGACGGTGGTGTGCGCCTCCGCGGCGGCCAGCTCCTCGGCGATGGCCGGAGCCTCCTCCGGGACGTCCTCGGTGGCCGGGACGACGGGCTCCGTGCGGACGTGGGCCCCGGGCGCCTCTGCGGTCTTCGGCTCCTCGGGAGCGGCCTTCTCCGCCTCGGGCTCCTTCTCCTCGGTCACGGTCACCGCGGCCTCGGGCTCCTTCTCCTCCACCACGGTCACCGCGGCCTCGGGCTTCTTCTCCTCGGTCACGGTCACCGCGGCCTGCGGCGCCTCGGCGGCCTCGGCGGACGCGGTGTCCCCGGCCGGCTCGGTGCCGGTCCTCACCCCGGCTGACGCGGGGGTCTGGACGGTGTCCTGCTCCTTGGCCTCCGGGACCGCGGTCCCGGAGGGTGCTGCGGCGTCCGCGGAGCCGGCGGGGGCGGCCGGCTCGCTGCGTCCGAAGATTCCCTTGACCAGGGTGATCAGCTTCGTGGCGATCGTCGGGTTCGACATAGGACGGGGGCTCCTGGTGGTCTCGGCGGTGGGGTGGGCGGCACGTGTCCAGCAAACCAGGCAGGGCCGAGTTGAGGGCGGACCGCCTGCAACAGATGTGATGGTCAACCAGGATAGAGGAGCGGGGAACACCATGAGCAGGGGATAAGTGAACGATTTCGCCACTTCGGTCCACGAATGAACACATCCTGTTGCGATACCGTCACCTTGGCCCCGGTTCGGCGCGGGTATCCCCATCTCAGTGCCATCGCCCACACCCGGGTCGCACACCGATCAAGCCACCTAGGATGTACGCATGACTGCGATGACGACTGCCACGAACCAACGCCGTGTGCTCCTCGCCAACCCCAGGGGTTACTGCGCCGGTGTCGACCGCGCGGTCATCACCGTCGAGAAGGCCCTGGAGCAGTACGGCGCCCCGATCTACGTGCGCAAGCAGATCGTGCACAACACCCACGTGGTGCGCACCCTGGAGGAGCGCGGCGCGATCTTCGTCGAGGAGACCGAGGAGGTGCCCGAGGGCGCCATCGTCGTGTTCTCCGCGCACGGCGTCTCCCCCGTCGTCCACGAGGAGGCGGGCAGGCGCCGGCTCAAGACGATCGACGCCACCTGCCCGCTCGTCACGAAGGTCCACAAGGAAGCCAAGCGCTTCGCCTCGGAGGACCGCGACATCATCCTCATCGGCCACATCGGCCACGAGGAGGTCGAGGGCACCAGCGGTGAGGCCCCGGAGCACATCCAGATCGTGGAGAGCCCGGACGAGGTCCACAAGGTGCAGGTGCGCGACCCGGACAACGTGTCCTGGCTGTCCCAGACCACCCTCTCGGTGGACGAGACCACCCAGACGGTCGACGCCCTGCGCAAGAAGTTCCCGAACCTGCTCGACCCGCCCAGCGACGACATCTGCTATGCCACCTCGAACCGCCAGGACGCCGTCAAGGCGATGGCCCCCGAGTGCGAGCTGGTCATCGTGGTGGGCTCCGACAACTCCTCGAACTCGGTCCGCCTGGTCGAGGTCGCCCTGGACGCGGGCGCCGACGCCTCCTACCTGATCGACAACGCGTCCCTCATGGACGACTCCTGGCTGGAGGGCGTGACCACGGTCGGCGTCACCAGCGGCGCCTCCGTGCCGGACATCCTGGTGCGCGAACTGCTCGACAGGCTCGCCGGGCACGGCTACGGCTCCGTCTCCCCGGTGACGACCGCCGACGAGACGCTGACCTTCTCCCTGCCCAAGGAGCTCCGCCGCGACCTGCGCGCCGAGTAGCGCCGAGCTCGACCCCTGCGACGCCGGAGGCCCGGTGGGTGCGCCCACCGGGCGTTCGGCACGTTCGGGGTCCGTCCCGCTCATGCCCCGAACGCGGGTGCGCGGCGGGGAGAAGACCGGTGGACGCCGACCCGCGAAGGGCGCGGACCCGGTCTAACCGGCCTCGGTGCCCTCGGTGTCCGCCCCGCCGCCGGCCGCCGGGCGGGTCTGCAGTCCCTCGGCCAGGTGGACCAGCTCGTCGAGTTCCGCGGAACCGGAGACGACCACGGTGACGTCGTCCTCCCGCAGGACCAGGGCGCCCCACTCCTCGGAGTCGAAGTGCTCCCACTCGCGGTCGTCGACGGCGACCGTGCCGACCTCCTCGGCCTCCTTGACCCGGTCCGCGACGACCTGCTCCGGGTCGGCGTCGCTCTGGGTCAGCATCGCGTGGCTGTCGGCGGCGGTGGCGAAACCGACGCTCCACTCGACCGGCCCGCTCACGTTCAGGGTGGAACTGGTGGGTGTCCACCCCTCCTCGGTCAGCTCGGGGGAGGGAGCGGTCACCGCGTAGTCCGCGGCCCCGCTCAGGACGTCGATGTCCTGCCGGTAGTCGACGGAGGGGATGTGCTCGCCCGAGCGCGTGGAGACCACGAACGCCATGATCAGGACGATGCCCACGAGGATTCCGAGGGAGATGGCGTAGTTCTTGAAGGTCGCGTTGGACCGGCTGTACTCACTCATGACGGAGTCCAGCTTGCCGCAGGTCCGGGGCCTTTCCGATCCGGGGTGACCTTAGAGGCGCTCCTGGCGGCGCGCCACCGCTCGCCACCGCCGCCCGGCTCCCCCACCACTGTGGTCAGTGCACCTGGGTTCCGGGGTCCGCGGACCGCCGCCGGGGTTCGAGCTGGGTGAGCAGGCCGGTGATGTCGTCGGCGAGCTTGCGCGCCTCTGCGTCGTCGCGGCGCACCACCTCCGCCACGGCCAGCAGCATGGCGCCGCTCACGACGATCAGCAGGGCCTCGTCCACCGGCTCGTCGGCCTTGCGGAACAGCGCCACGTTGCGGTCGGTCCACCGGGTGAGCCGGGAACGCAGCTGGTAGTCGAACCCGGGAGGGCCGTCGCCGCTGAAGAACAGGCGGGTCGTGTCCCCCTCCTCGATGCATCCGAGGAGGTAGGCGTGGGCGGCGATGTTCATGAGCCGTGTGGGATCGCTCTCACCCTCCGCCCGCGCCTCCACGACCGCCTGGTGGGTCCGCTCCTGCTGGCGCTGCTGGAACTCCTCGTACAGGGCGAGGAAGAGGTCCGCCTTACCGCTGAAGTGGTGGTAGAGGCTCCCGACGCTCGCCCCCGCCACGGAGACGACCTCGCTGACACCGGCCTTGGCGAAACCCACCGTGTGGAAGACCTGGGCCGCCGCTCTGAGCAGTGCGCTGCGGGTGGCCGCGCCGCGTGGGGAGACCCTCGCGGGCTTCACCAGCTTCTCCGGCTTGTCCGTCTTGTCCACTGTCACACCCTCACTCCAGTCCGGCCGCTCCGGTCCGGATCCCGCCAGAGTAGACCTTGGCACCCTCCGGATGACCGGCTCGGGTGGCCGGTCGGGCACCCGTGGCCGCTCGGGATCACGTCGGGTGACTACCCTAAGACCTGTATCCCCGCCCTGTTCCCTGTCGGAAGGTGTCATGTCCATGTCGCAGTCCAGTAGCCCGTCCGCGCAGCCCGCGGTACCCGACCGTAACCTCGCGTTGGAGCTGGTCCGCGTCACTGAGACCGCGGCGCTCGCCGCCGCCCGCTGGGTCGGCAAGGGCGACAAGACCGGTGCCGACGGCGCCGCCGTACGCGGCATGCGGCACATGATCGGCACCGTGTCGATGAACGGCACCGTCGTGATCGGCGAGGGTGAGAAGGACAACGCCCCGATGCTCTACAACGGTGAGCGCGTGGGCGACGGCGGCGGCCAGGACTGGGACGTCGCGGTCGACCCGATCGACGGGACGACGCTGGCCGCCATGGGCATGCCCAACGCCATCGCGGTCATCGCGATGAGCCCGCGCAACACCATGTTCGACCCGTCCGCGGTCTTCTACATGGAGAAGCTGGCCACGGGCCCGGAGGCCGCGGACGTGGTCGACATCGCCGCCCCCGTCTCCGACAACGTCCGCGCGGTGGCCCGCGCCAAGGGCAAGTCGCCGCAGGACGTGACGGTGGTCATCCTGGACCGCCCCCGTCACAAGCAGCTCGTGCAGGACGTGCGCGACGCGGGCGCCCGCATCAAGTTCATCAGCGACGGCGACGTGGCGGGCGCGATCATGGCGGCCCGCGCCGGCACCGGCGTCGACCTGCTTCTGGGCATCGGCGGCACCCCCGAGGGCATCATCACCGCGTGCGCCATGAAGTGCCTGGGAGGCGTCGTCCAGGGGCGCCTGTGGCCCAAGGACGAGGAGGAGCGCCGCAAGGCCCTCGCCGCCGGGCACGACCTGGACCGCGTGCTGTACACCGACGACCTGGTCTCCTCGGACGACGTGTTCTTCGCCGCGACCGGGATCACCGACGGTGAGCTGGTCGGCGGGGTGCGGTACGAGTCCTCCCGCGTCATCACCGACTCCCTCGTCATGCGCGGCCGCAGCGGCACCGTCCGCCAGGTGCTCAGTGATCACCGCCTCGGCAAGCTGTCCGCCTACAGCGGCGTGGACCTCACCTCCGCTCCCTGACCCAACGCCCGGGCCCGGACTCCCCTGTCCGGTGCCCGGGCCCGGTGTGCGGTGCCCCCGCCGACACCAGGCGTCCGGTCTCCGGACCCCGCTGCCCCGCCCGGCCGGTGGGGGCACCGGTACGCCGCCCCCCGACCGGCCGTCCAAAAGTGGCGCGGGACGCGAACCACACCGGGGTGAGCAGGCATCAGACCCGGCGTTGGCAGCGCGGTCACGCGCGAAGAATTCCCCCGTCGGAGGTCCGATGTCCCACCCCGATCCCTCGCAGCAGCCCCCGTGGCAGCATCAGCAGCCCGGGCAGCCCGGGCAGGGTTTCCCTCCGCCGCAGGCTCCCGGTGGCCAGTACGCTGCCCCCGGCGTCCCGGGCGGTGTGCCCGGCGGCGGCATGCCCGGCGCCCCCGGCGGCGGCATGCCCGGGGGCCCGCCCCCCGGCCAGTACTCCGGCGGTTACGGCCCGCCCCCGGGCGGTGGCGGCGGGCGCAACCGCTGGCTGATCCCGGCCGCGGCCGGTGTGGCGCTCGTCGTGATGGGCGGAACCGTCTGGGCCACCGTCTCCCTGGTGAGCTTCGGCGGTCCGCAGCCGGAGGCTGTGCTCCCCGGCAACTCCGTCGCGTTCGGCAAGATCGACCTGTCGATCGACGGTTCCCAGGCGATGGAGCTGCTCCAGTTCGTCGACCAGCTCCCGGCGGAGGTGACCGAGGAGATGGACGAGCCCGACGGCGACATGACCGAGCTGTTCGCCGAGGGCTTCGTCGAGGCCTTCCCCGAGGCCCGGCAGGCCGACGTGGAGGAGTGGATCGGCCAGCGCGCCGGCGTCTCCATCTGGCCGACCGACGACACGTCCGCGCAGTTCAGCGAGGGCTCCGGCCTCGCCATGACGCTGGCTCTGGCGGTCGAGGACGAGCGTCGCGCCGAGGAGGAGCTCAACTCCCTGGCGAGCTCGGACGACACCCTGTACTTCGAGATCACCAACGGCTTCGCCCTGCTCTCCACTTCGGGCGCCGCACTGTCCGACCGGGAGGCGCAGATGGACGCGCACGGGTCGTTGGAGGACTCCGACGTCTACTCCGGTGACGTGGCCGACGTGCCCGGCGGCAGCCTGGCGGTGGGCTGGACGGACTTCACCCGGCTGATGGAGGTGGAGAGCCTCGCCGCGGAGCTCCAGAGCGAGATGGCGGCCGAGACGGGTGAGGTGGGCGGCCGGGCGACCGCGTCGGTGCGGATCGACGGCGACTATCTGGAGGCTCGGGCGGACGTCTTCGACTTCGAGGTGGACAGCGCGGACCTGGCGTGGCTGGCCGAGTCGCCCGGCGCGAGCGTGGCGTCGATGGAGTCGCTGCCGGAGAGCACCATCATGGCGTTCGGCGCCAGCGGCCTGGACACGGCGCTGACCGACGCCTACGAGAACGACGAGATCCCGTTCCTGAGCAGCAGCGGCGAGATGCAGGAGATGGAGCGCGAGTTCAACGCCATGGGTGCTCCGCTGCCGGAGGGCTTCACGAACCTGCTGGGCTCGTCCACGGCCTTCGGTATCACCAGCATGGACCTGGACTCCTTCTTCAGCGCCACCTCGGGCAGCGGTGAGGAGTTCTCGTTCCAGTACCGCGCGGTCGGCGGTGACGAGGGCGTCCTGGGCGACTTCGTCGAGAGCGTGGTCGCCTCCGACCCGTACGCCGCTCCCCCGGGGGTGAGCACCGACGGTGACGCCGTCGTGCTGGCGAGCGGCAGCAGCGCCACCGGACGCCTGGGCGACGACCCGGTGTTCCAGCAGACCATGCAGGAGATGGACGCGGCTGTGGTCGCCGGGTACTTCGACATGCGCCAGGTGCTCACGGAGACCGAGGTGCAAAACCCCGCCGAATGGGGGGCGCTGGGTCTGGCCCTGAGCGTCACCGAGGACGGGCAGCGCAGCAGCGTCGAGCTGCGGTGGGCCCCCAGCGGCGGCGGGGAGTGAGCCGGTGACCCGGACGGGCCGGTAGCCCGTCCGGAGAGGTGGCGCGGACGGCGTGGGAGGGCGGCCCCCTCCCACGCCGTCCGCGTGTGCGCCGCGGGTCCTCAGCTGACGACGCGTCGGCGCATCTGGAAGCCCGCCAGGAACCACATCAGCACGACGAACCCCAGCAGGACCCCGACGTGGAGGAGCGCCGCACCCGCGCCCAGCCCACCGAACACCGCCCCGCGGATCAGCTCCACCGCGTGGTAGAGCGGGTTGGCCATGGCGGCGGTCTGCACCCAGTCGGGCAGCTCCGTGAGCGGGAAGAACGTGCCCGCGACCAGGAACAGCGGCGTGAACAGGCCACTGAACACGTAGTCCATGGAGCGGACCGACGTGATCACCGCGGAGATCCAGATACCGAAGAGCGCGAACGCGAACCCGGCGAGGAACGCGATGAACGGCACCAGGAGCATGCCCGGCCCGGGTCGGAGCCCGAACCCGACGGCGACCAGCAGCGGAACGCAGCCGTACACGCCCGAGCGCATCGCCAGCCACAGAGCCTCACCGGTGACGAGCTCGCGCACGTCCACCGGTGCGGCGAGGATGCCCTCGTAGGTGTGCAGGAAGCGCCGTTTGATGAAGGTGTTGATGACGGCGGGCATCATCGACTGGAACATCACGGACACCGCCACGATGCCGGTGCCGAGGAAGTCGATGTAGCTGAACCCGGCGAGGGTGCCGATGAGGGCGCCCATGCCGAACCCGAAGCAGAGCAGGTAGAGGGTCGGCTCCACGACGGCGGCGAACGTGGTGGCGCGCCAGGACTGGCCGTACAGGATCCACTCGCGGGCGACGACGCCCATCACCGCGTCGGCCTCGAACCGTCCGGGGCGCGCGTGGACCTCGGGCCGGGCGTCCTCCCGGGCCTGGTGGTGCTGGATGCTCATTCGACGTTCTCTCCGGTCAGGGTCACGAACACGTCCTCCAGGGTGCTGGCCCGGCGCAGCGGGACACCCAGCCGGTCGCGGAGGGAGTCGGGCAGTTCCTCCGCGCGCAGGACCGACACGGTCACGCCGGTGCGGCGTGTGGTGAAGCCGTGTTCGCCGACACGGCGTTCGAGGGCGTCGGCGCCCTCCTCCCCCGGGGTGTACTCCTCGACGACGGCACCCGCGTACTTGGCGACGAGGTCGGCGGGGGTGCCGCGCTCGACCACCGTGCCCCTGGCCATGAGCGCCACCTCGTCGGAGAGGCGTTCGGCCTCCTCGATGTAGTGGGTGGACATCAGGACGGTGACGCCCTCGTCGCGCAGCGCGGAGATGACGCCCCACAGGTCCTGGCGCACCTGGGGGTCGAGGCCGACGGTGGGCTCGTCCATGAGGACGAGCTCGGGCCGGTGCAGGAGGGCGCGGACGATGAGGAGGCGGCGGCGCATGCCCCCGGAGAGGTCGTCCACGGGCGTGTCGCCCCGGTCGCCGAGCTGGGCGAGGCGCATGGCGCGGGCGACGGCCTCCCTGCGCCGGCCGCGCGGAACCCGGTAGAGGAAGGAGAACATCCGCAGGTTCTGCTCGACGGTCAGTTCCTCGTCGAGGTTGTCGTGCTGGGGGACGACTCCCATGCGGGCGCGGGCCCACTTGGACTCCGCGGGGATCGCGTGTCCGAGGATGCGGATCTCGCCCTCGTCCGCGAGGGCCTGGGCCGTCAGCATCTTCATGGTCGTGGACTTGCCCGCGCCGTTGGGCCCGAGGAGGCCGAGGACGATGCCCTGGGGGACCTCCAGGTCGAGTCCGTCGACGGCGGTGAGCTGTCCGAAGCGCTTGACGACGCCGCGGAGCAGCAGCGCGGGTTCGTCCGGTGGTGCGTTGCGGGGGGTGGTGGACGCGCTCCCGGGCAGGCGGCGGCCGGGCACTGGTGTGGTCATTGACCAACGGTAAACACCGAGCGCGTCGAATTCCAACGGGTTTACGGCCGCCGCGGGAGGATCTGCGCGACCTGCCTGTATCCGCGTTCCCCTCGCGCCGGGGCCTCCCCGAAAACCCGTTGCGCCCGCTCGGGACGCCTGCCTACGATCGGTGTCCGGACCGAGGAGTCCGGAACCGGAGACGATGTCCCGGGGGCCGCGGCCCCGCGGGTCGAGGACAGGTGTTGATGAACCGGAACGCGCCGAGCGCGCCTCACGCCCCTGCGGTCCCCCGTCCGACCTGACGCGGCGCCCCTTCCGTCGAGAAGCGCTCGGCCTGCTCCTGCTGCCTCGTATCACTTCCAGCAAGGAGTCCCGGGTGTCCACCACCGATTCATCGCACGAACACGGACCCACCCCGCGCACCGGCACGTTCACCTGTGTGCGCTGCGGCCTCGCCGTGTCCGCCCTCGCGCCGGGAGGAGACCGGCGCGACCACTGCCCGAGCTGTCTGGCCTCGCGCCACCTCACCGACCAGGTCAGGGGTGTCCGCTCCGACTGCGGCGGGCACATGCTTCCCGTCTCCGTCGCGGTCCTGCGCGGCGGCGACTGGATGCTCGTCCACCGGTGCACCCGGTGCGGCGAACTGGCCGGGAGTTCCGTTTCCGAGGACGACAACCACCTCGTCCTCATGCGGATCGCGGTGCGGCCGCTCGCCGAACCCCCGTTCCCGCTCGACCTGTTCGGGGAGGTGTGAGCGTGGGTCGGCGCAACACGCGTGACCGACGGCCGCAGCGGGCCAAGACCGTCCTGCACGCCACCCGCGAGTCCAGCTCGTTCCGGTGCGCGGAGTGCCGTCTGGAGGTCCCCCTCTCCGCCCCGGGGACCAGTCACCGCAACCACTGCCCGACCTGTCTGACCAGCCTGCACGTGGACCGCCGGATTCCCGGCGACCGCGCTGCGGACTGCAGGGGCAGGATGGCCGCCCTGGGCCTGGCGTCGCGCCCCGACGGGGAGTGGATGCTCATCCACCGCTGTACCCGGTGCGGCGAACTGGGCTCCAACCGGGTGGCGGGGGACGACAACCCGCGTGCCCTGCTCCGGCTGGCGGTCCGCCCGCTCGCGGCGGTCGCCGACACGGTGGCGAGGCGGGTGCTGGTCCACCTGTAGGAGCGGGGCCGGCCGCGGGTCGGTTCCATCGGCGGTCCGGTCGCCTCGGTGTCCCCGCGGTGACCGGACCCGCTCCGGCCGGTCCGCCACCGCACTAGGGTTGGCGGTGTGAGTGAGGAAGTGTCCCCCGACCGGCTCCGTGCCTCCGACACCGACCGCGAGCGGGTCCTGAGGGTGCTGCGCGACGCCGCCACCGACGGCCGCATCGACCTGGAGGAGTTCGAGGAGCGTTCCTCGCTCGTGCACGAGGCCCTCACCCTGGGCGAGCTCCCCGGGGTCACCGCCGACCTCCTCCCCGCCGAAAGCCAGCCCATCCGCCTGGACCCGCAGCCCCTCGTCGGCCTGTTCGGCAACGCCGAGCGCCGGGGCCGCTGGGTCGCCTACCCGGGCGAGTACGCGGTCGCCGTCGTCGGACGGGTCACTGTGGACATGCGCGAGGCCCTCCTCATGCACAACCACCACCGCATGACCGTGACCGCCGTCCTGGGCCGCGTCGAGATCGACGTCCCCGAGGGCGTCGAGGTCCGCCTGACCGGTTGGTCGTTCCTCGGACGTCGCACCACCACCGCGCGCCGCTCCGACATGTCCGAGCCCCCGGTGCTGGAGATCGACGGTTTCTCGCTCTTCGGGGTGGTGCACGTACGCGCTCCGAAGCGCCGCCGCTTCCTCGGATGGCGGGGCCGGCGGTCCCGTCGCAGTATCGGCTCCTGATCGCGACCGCTTCCACCTGCGGCGATGTCAACATGACGCGTGCAACACCGCCAACGCCGGGTGAGGTGACGGTGTGCTCCGGTGCGTCTGGCAGGCTTTGTCTCACAGGTTTTCCCAGGAGAGATGGGTTGCAATGAGTGAGTTCCGTATCGAGCACGACTCGATGGGTGAGGTCAGGGTTCCGGCCGAGGCCAAGTGGCGGGCTCAGACGCAGCGCGCCGTCGAGAACTTCCCGATCTCGGGTCAGGGCCTCGAAGGTGCCCACATCGCCGCCCTCGGCCAGATCAAGGCCGCCGCGGCCAAGGTGAACGCGGAGCTCGGCGTCATCGGCGACGACCTCGGCAAGGCGATCCGCGAGGCCGCCCTGGAGGTTGCCGACGGCACGTGGAACGACGAGTTCCCGATCGACGTCTTCCAGACCGGTTCCGGCACCTCCAGCAACATGAACACCAACGAGGTCGTGGCGACCGTCGCCAAGGAGCGCACGGGCCTCGACGTCCACCCCAACGACCACGTCAACGCCTCCCAGTCGTCCAACGACGTGTTCCCGTCCTCCATCCACATCGCCGCCACGGCCGCCGTGCAGAACGACCTGATCCCGGCGCTGCGGCACCTGGAGGCCGAGCTGACCCGCAAGGCGGTCGAGTTCGCGTCCGTCGTCAAGAGCGGCCGCACCCACCTGATGGACGCCACCCCCGTCACCCTGGGCCAGGAGTTCGCCGGGTACGCCGCCCAGGTGCGCTACGGCGTGGAGCGCCTGGAGGCCTCCCTCCCGCGCGTGGCCGAGCTTCCGCTGGGCGGCACCGCCGTCGGCACCGGCATCAACACCCCGGAGGGCTTCTCGGCCCGGGTCATCGCCGAGATCGCCTCGCACACCGGGCTGCCGCTCACCGAGGCCCGTGACCACTTCGAGGCGCAGGGCGCCCGCGACAGCCTGGTGGAGCTGTCCGGTCAGCTGCGGACGGTCGCGGTCGGCTTCGCGAAGATCGCCAACGACATCCGCTGGATGGGTTCGGGCCCGACCACCGGCCTGGGCGAGATCTTCCTGCCCGACCTCCAGCCCGGCTCCTCGATCATGCCCGGCAAGGTCAACCCGGTCCTGTGCGAGGCCGTACTCCAGGTGTCCTCGCAGGTCGTCGGCAACGACGCGGCGGTCGCGTTCGGCGGTGCGAGCGGCAACTTCGAGCTGAACGTGCAGCTGCCGATGATCGCCCGCAACCTGCTGGAGTCGATCCGGCTGCTGTCCAACGTCTCCCGGGTGTTCGCCGACCGCTGTGTGGCGGGCATCGAGGCCAACACCGAGCAGTGCCGCGTCTACGCCGAGTCCTCGCCGTCGATCGTCACCCCGCTCAACCGCTACATCGGCTACGAGGAGGCCGCCAAGGTCGCCAAGCAGTCGCTCAAGGAGAAGAAGACCATCCGCGAGGTGGTCCTGGAGCGCGGTTACGTCGAGGCGGGCAAGCTCACCGAGGCGCAGCTGGACGACGCCCTCGACGTGCTGAAGATGACGAACTCCCAGTAGGAGTCCGCCCGTGCCGATCCGTCACGTGACGGCGGACGGCGGTATCCACGGGGCACCCCGCACGGGCGGGGTGCCCCGTCGTCTGGGCGCGACCGCGCACACGGGGGTCATGACCGTGTAGCGCTTCGGTTCCACTCCCCTCCTCTCAGGAACCTTCCGCGCTCGGGAGGCGTCGGACATTCTTGTCAGAGCACCCGAAAAGCCCGCCTTCGAGAGGGCCGTACATGTCGAGCAACAGCGACAGCGAACACATCGTCGCGGACCGCTACGTCCTGCGCCGTGAACTCGGGCGCGGCGGTATGGGTGTGGTCTGGGAGGCGTTCGACCCGTCCCTGGACCGCGTCGTCGCGATCAAGCAGGTGCTCCTGCCCGACCACTTCACCGACTCCGAGCGCGCCGACGCGCACGGGCGGGTCCGCCGCGAGGCCCGGTCGGCGGCTCGGATCAGCCATCCCACGGTGATCACCATCCACGACGTCTTCGAGTACGACGGCAATCCGTGGGTGGTCATGGAGCTGGTGGAGGGCGGCTCCCTCCAGGATCGGCTGAACGAGCAGGGCGCCCTGCCCCCGGACACCGTGGCGGAGATCGCGGAGTCCCTGCTCAAGGCGGTACAGGCGGCGAACGCGGTCGGGGTCCTGCACCGGGACATCAAGCCGGGCAACATCATGATGTCCCTGGACGGCCGGGTGATCCTCACCGACTTCGGCATCGCCACCATGGAGGGCGGGCCCAGCATCACCCGCACGGGGGCCCTGATCGGTTCTCCCGAGTACATGCCGCCGGAGCGGTTGGAGGGCGGCCCCGCCGAGCACCGCGGGGACCTGTGGAGCATCGGCGTGACCCTGTTCGCCGCGGTGGAGGGCACGTCGCCGTTCCGCCGGGACAGCCTCACCGCCGCCATCGCCGCGGTCATCTCGGCGTCGCTGCCGCCGATGACGCGTGCCGGGTGGATGGAGCCGGTCATCGCCGGACTGCTGGAGCGCGACCTGGACCGGCGGCTGACCGTCGAGGGCGCGCTGGCGCTCCTGCGTGAGCGCGGAGGCGGCGGCCTTGACACAGCGGGTGCCGCCGGTGCCGCCGCGGCGGGCACGGGCCCGCACGCCGCGCCGGGGGACGTGCCCCCGTACGCCCGGGGACCCCAGAGCGGCGGGTACCCCGCCGCCGGGCCCCGGGGCGCCGGGTACGGTACGGGCCCCCAGGGCGCAGGCCACCCCGACACGAGGGCCCCGCTCCCGCAGGGCCCTCCCCGGCACACCGGGCCGACGAACCCGGTGACGCCGGTGGCGCCCTTCCCTCCCGGCCGTCCCCCGGCGGCCCCGTACCCGCACGGGACGGGGTACTCCGGCGGGCGCCCGGCCATGGCCGGCGGCACGGGAGCCCGCAACGGCCCCGGCGGCACCACGGGCGCCCTGCGCTCGGGGGGCCACGGCGGCGGGCAGCCCTCCGGTTCCACGACCGTGTCGACCACCAAGGTGCTGCTCGGCGTCGGGGCCGGTCTGATGGCCCTTCTCCTCGTCTCGGTGGTCGTGGTCACGGTCGTCCTGAGGTCGGGAGGCGCCCCGGAGGAGGGCGTGTCCCAGGGAACCGCGCCGACGGGCGAGGCCCCGCCGGAGGAGCCGTCCCCGTCCGAGGACCCCGGTGCGGGCGGCTCCGGGGAGGGGGAGGACGCGGAGGAGGCCGGCGACGGGGACGACGACGGCGGGGAGCCGCCCTCCTACGACGAGTTGGAGACGTTCCGGTCGCAGTGGTTCGACGTGGGCCACCCCTCGGGCTGGCAGGTCGACGACAGCGAGATCGACAACACCCTCGCGGTGTTCATCGCCCCCGGCAGCAACCACCAGGTGTGGGTGACCGGGTGGACCGAGGAGGAGTTCACCGGGACGAGCGCCGAGTACCTCCGGGAGACTGAGGGCGGCACCACCGCGGCCGGGGACATCACGACGGACTACTCCGAGCTGGAGCTGGAGGAGTTCGACGAGGACGACTACGGGGATGGCTGGGACGTCGCGATGGTGGAGGCGGACTTCACCAACGAGTCGTGGGCCGCGCCGGAGCGGCGGTTCTGGACCTACGCGATCAGCATGGACTACGAGGGCAGCAGGGTCTTCTACATGGTGAGCGTCAACGTTCCGCGCGAGGACGGTGACTTCTACGAGGACCTCCCCGAGGAGGTCGTGGAGACCTTCACCCCGCACCTCTGACCGGCCCCCGAGCCTTCGACAACCTCGGCGCCGACA
>NZ_JBHXQY010000100.1:0-24354 GCF_042716955.1 Nocardiopsis sp. NPDC058631
CCCGGGGGCCTTCGCGCGTGCACTCCTGTGGCAGACCGCTGCCGGCGGAGGGGTGTCAGCGTCCGGCGGGGGAGATGCCCAGCTGCATCCCCGCCAGGCCGCGCGGCTTGCCGACCAGGGACTCGGCGATCCCGGAGATGACCTTGCTCGCCTCGGTGTCCGGCTCGCTCAGGACCAGGGGCATGCCCTCGTCCCCGCCCTCGCGCAGACGGGTGTCCAGCGGAACCTGGCCCAGCAGCGGGATGGTGGTCCCCAGCGTCTTGGTCAGGGCGTCGGCGACCGTCTGGCCACCGCCCTCGCCGAACAGGTGCAGGGGCTCCCCGCCGCCCGGCGGCAGGAAGTACGACATGTTCTCGATGACGCCCGCGATGCGCTGGTGCGTCTGCGTGGTGATCGCGCCCGCGCGCTCGGCCACCTCGGCGGCGGCCATCTGCGGGGTGGTCACGATGAGCAGCTCCGCGCTCGGCAGCAGCTGCGCGGTGGAGATGGCGATGTCGCCGGTGCCCGGGGGCAGGTCCATCAGCAGGACGTCCAGGTCGCCCCAGAACACGTCCGCCAGGAACTGCTGGAGGGCGCGGTGCAGCATCGGGCCGCGCCACACCACGGGCTGGTTGCCCTGGGTGAACATGCCCACCGAGATGACCTTGATGCCGTGCGCGGTGGGCGGGAGGATCATGTCCTCGACCTTGGTCGGGAAGTCCGACGTGCCGAGCATGCGCGGCACCGAGTGGCCGTAGATGTCGGCGTCCACGACGCCGACCTTGTGGCCCTGGGCCGCCAGCGCCGCGGCGAGGTTGACGGTGACGGACGACTTGCCGACACCGCCCTTGCCCGAGGCGACCGCGAAGACCTTGGTCAGGGAGTTGGGCTTGGCGAAGGGGATCTCCTTCTCCGCCTGGCCGCCGCGGAGCTTGGTCTGGAGTTCCTTGCGCTGCTCGTCGCTCATCACGTCGAGCTCGACGCGGACGGACGTGACCCCGGCGACCTCGGTCACCGCTGCGGTCACGTCCTTCTCGATGCGGCCCTTCATGGGGCAGCCGGCCACCGTGAGGTAGATCCCGATGCTCACGGCACCGTCGTCGGCGATGTCGATGCTCTTGACCATGCCGAGGTCGGTGATCGGACGGTGGATCTCCGGGTCTTGTACCGTGGCGAGGGCTTTCTGCACCTGCTCGGTGGATGCTGTGGAGGACATGGCCTCAATCGTAGGTCAGCCGGGCGGGATGGTTGGTCTGCGGTGTCGCCCGCGCACACCATCGTGTTCAACGGGTCCGGAGCGCCCCTCATTCCTGCCTCGGAGGGGCACCGCGCCATCTCCTGTTCATACTGTGACCAGGTGATAACGGCGTGGCCTTAACACTGGCAATACATGGCCGGATAGTAGTCTCTGCGCACGATGGGAAATGTGCCGCCACCGCCTGGTTCGTCCTGGCCCGCCGCGCCCGAAGGGCCGGAGGGGTGGGCTTCTGGGTCCTACTCGCAGGAGCAGGCCTGGGCCGGACCCCCGGGCGGAGGACGGCTGACACCCCCCGGCGGGCACCCGGCGGTCAACGCCGACCAGGGTGTGTGGGCTTGGCCACCGCCGAGGCCCGTGCGCACCAGCGAGTTCGCGTGCGCGGAACTGCCCCGGGGTGAGCCCTATCACAGGCTGGGTCGGACCTCCAGTTTCCGCTGGTGGACGACGCCCCTGGCCCTGTTCGGCTTCGCCGTGCTCCTGTTCTTCCTGTGGATGGCCATCCTCCTGGCGGTGACGATCGTCGCGATCGTCGGCGGCAGCGGCCTGGCCCCCGACTCGGTGCGCATCAGCGAGATCGCCCAGCTGGCCTTCGGGCTGCTGTCGTCGGCGCTGCTGATCCCCATCGTCCTGTTCGTCGTCCGCGTGATCCAGTGGCGCCGCGTGGGCTCCCTGCTGTCCGTCGAGGGCCGTGTCCGCTGGGGCTGGCTGGCGGCCTGCACGGCCGTGGCGGTCCTGCCCGTCGCCTTCGGGGTGGCGGCGTTCCTGCCGCTGGCCCGCCTCCTCCAGCCCGGCCTGGTGCCCGACCAGGGGACCGGCGGCACCGAGGTGTTCGCCGCGGCGATGGTCGTCATCCTCCTCCTGGTCCCGTTCCAGTCCGTGGCGGAGGAGATCACCCTGCGCGGCCTGGTCATGCAGATGGTCGGCGCGCTCGGGGCGCGCCGCGGCGAGCGGGGAGGGGACTCCGCGGTGGCCCGGGTGCTGCGCTCTCCCGGTCCGGCGGTCCTGGCGGGTGGAACTCTGTTCGCTGCGCTCTACCTGGCGACCCACCCGGGCGACGTCTGGACGACGGGCGCCCTCGCCGTCATGGGCCTGGGAACGGCCTGGCTGACCTGGAGGACCGGCGGCCTCGAAGCCGCCATGGCGCTGCACGTGGTCAACAGCCTGGTGCAGTTCACGCTGTGCGTCTTCGAGGGGCGAATGTCCGAGATCGGCACGGGTGCCGTCGTCGGCGCGGGTCTGCCCCTGGGGGTCGGTACGCCGCTCGTCCTGCTCCTCACCACGGCCCAGGTGGGGCTGTACACGGTGGGTGTGGCATGGCTGGCCCGCCGCCGCGGGGTGCACCGCGTGAGCGCCACCACCCGGCACTGAGCCGGCCCGGGCACGGGCGCACGCGGGGTCAGGCCAGCGGCTCCCGGGCGGTGCGCTCCCGCGCGGCCTCCGGCCGTTCGGGGAACACCCACGTCCGGTAGGCGAAGAACCGGAACAGCGTGCCGATCCCCACTCCCACCACGTTGCCCGCGATGTTCTGGGCGAGCGCGCCGTCCAACCCGAGGACGTACACGGAGAAGCCCTGGCAGGCCAGCTGAATGGCCAGGCCGACCCCGTTCATCACCAGGAACAGCAGTGTCTCCCGGCCGTAACCGGTGCGGGCCCGGCCGCCGAACGTCCAGAACCGGTTGCCGACGAACGCCACGGCGATCGAGGCCAGGGTCCCGAGCACCTGCCCGGAGAGCGGGCCCATGCCCGCCACCCCCCACAGCAGGTTGGTGGCGCCCAGTTGGACCACGTAGGCCACGGCGCCGACGGAACCGAACTTGCCCACCTCCCCGGCGAGCTTCGCGAGCTCGGGGTGGCGGGTGGGGAAGTCGCGCACGGCCGTCGCCTCCAGTCGTGGGTTGGGGGCGCGCCGGGCCGGGCCGCCGACCTGGGGGCGAGAGGGGCTTTCCGGGAGCCGTGCGCGCACGCTCTAGACTCTAGCCCGGGGACTTGAGCAGGGCCCCGGCCGCGGGTTCCGAGCCGAACCGGCCAGGTTTCCCCACTGGGGGAGCCGTCCCGTCACCGCGGTTGACGAGCATGTGAGTTGAGGAACTGTGAGCGAGCGTAACCGCACCGTCCCCCGCGTGGGAATGGTCGGAGGTGGCCAACTCTCCCGGATGACCCACCAGGCGGGCATCGGACTGGGCGTCCACTTCTCCGTCCTGGCCGCCGGCCCCACCGACAGCGCCGCCCTGGTCTGCGGCGACGTCACGCTGGGCGACGACCGCGGCCTGGACGACGTCCTGGCCTTCGCCAAGGCCAACGACGTGGTGACCTTCGACCACGAACACGTTCCCGAGCCGGTCCTGCGTGCCGTCGAGGAGGCCGGCGGTCTGCTGCGTCCCGGCCGCGACGCCCTCCGCTTCGCCCAGGACAAACTGCGCATGCGCACCCGCATGGCCGAACTCGGGGCACCCTCCCCGCGCTGGAGGCCGGTCACCGTCCTGGACCACGTCGTCGGCTTCGCCGAGGGCACGGGCGGCACGGAGGGCACCGGGTGGCCCGTCGTCCTCAAGGCCGCGCGCGGCGGCTACGACGGCAAGGGCGTGTGGATCGCCGGCGACGCGGAGGAGGCCCGCGCGGTCGTGGACCGAGCCACCGCCGAGGACGTCCCCCTGCTGGTGGAGGAGAAGGTCGCCTTCTCCCGCGAGCTCGCCGTGCAGGTGGCCCGCTCCCCGCACGGCCAGGTCGCGGTCTACCCGGTCGTGGAGACCGTGCAGCGCGGGGGCATCTGCCACGAGGTCGTCGCCCCCGCCCCCGGCCTCCCGGACGAGAAGGCCACCCGGGCGCAGGAGCTCGCCATCGAGATCGCCCAGGCGCTCGACGTCACCGGTGTCCTGGCCGTGGAGCTGTTCGAGACCGCCGACGGCGTGGTCGTGAACGAACTCGCCATGCGGCCCCACAACTCCGGCCACTGGAGCATCGAGGGCGCACGCACCTCCCAGTTCGAGCAGCACCTGCGCGCCGTCCTCAACCTGCCCCTGGGTTCGCCGCGCACCAATGCACCCTTCACCGTCATGGCCAACCTGCTGGGCGGCGCGGACCCCGACGTCTACAGTCGTTACCTGCACGTGATGGCCAAGGACCCCGACGTGAAGGTCCACCTCTACGGCAAGGACGTACGTCCGGGCCGCAAGATCGGGCACGTCACAGTGATGGGCGACGACCACCGGGACCTCCTGGAGCGCGCCCGTGACGCTGCCGCCTACCTGCGAGGAGACGACCAGTGAGCAACCAGACCCCCGTCGTGGGCATCGTGATGGGCTCGGACTCGGACTGGCCGGTGATGCGCGAGGCCGCCGAGGCGCTGCGCGAGTTCGACGTGCCGTTCGAGGCCGACGTGGTGTCGGCCCACCGCATGCCGCACGAGATGATCTCCTACGGTGAGGAGGCCGCCGGGCGCGGGCTGAAGGCGGTCATCGCCGGTGCGGGAGGCGCCGCCCACCTGCCCGGCATGCTGGCCTCCGTGACCACCCTGCCGGTCATCGGCGTTCCGGTGCCGCTCAAGCACCTCGACGGCATGGACTCCCTGCTGTCCATCGTCCAGATGCCCGCCGGGGTCCCGGTGGCGACCGTGGCGGTGGGCGCGGCGCGCAACGCCGGACTGCTCGCGGTGCGGATGCTCGCCGCACACGACCCGGAGCTGACCCGGCGGATGGCGAAGTTCCAGGAGGAGCTCAAGGACCAGGCCCACGCCAAGGGCGAGCGCCTGCGCCGCGAGGTCGCCGACGGCGGCAGGCCCACCGGTTTCGGTCGCTAGGTCGTGTTTTTGCCTCTTTTCGGGCTCGCGTCCACCGGGCTTCCTCCCGCTGCCGCCTCCGCGCCCGTGAGGCGCCGCCACGCCGGATGCCGCACACCGTCCTGAGGTAGGCGGCCCCGGCGGGCGCCCGCCGCCCGGAGGGCCTCCTGGGGGCGCTTCCGGGCGGGCAGGGTGGCGGCCCCGGTCCCTTCGGGGCCGGGGCCGCGCCGTGTCCGGGGGCGGACGGGGCCGACGCGGGTCAGTCGGAGGCGGGCACGAGCGCGCGCAGGCCCTCCATCACCTGGTCGACGGTGGGCAGCGCCTCCGGGTCCACGAGGAACTGGATGACGTAGCCGGTGATGACGTTGTAGACCATCGACCCCAGGCCCGCGACGGTGCCGGGGTCGACCCCGTCGGGTTCCACGCCCAGGATCATCGCGGCCAGTTCCCGGCGGGCCCCGCCGATCGCCCCGGTGAGCGTCTCACGGATGCCCTCGTCGAACTCGGCCTGGGTGAAGGCCTGGACGCTGGCCACCAGCAGGTCGCGCTCCTCGGGCAGGGACGCGAAGACGGAGCCGAGCAGGGCGCGCATCCGCTGGTCCGGCTCCCGCGCGCGGGAGGCGTCGACGGCCGCCTGGAAGGTGTCGCCCCAGTCGCTGGACGCCTCCATGACCGCCGCGTTCATGAGGTTGTCCTTGGACCCGAAGTGGTAGCCGATGGAGGCCAGGTGCGCTCCGGACGCGGCGGCGATGTCGCGGGCGGTGGTCTTGCCGTACCCCTTTTCGACCAGGCACTTCCTGGCGCCTGCCAGCAGGGCGTCTCGTTGGCTCATGCGAGGACCCTAGCATTTTGTACGTACGTACATATTGACCTCTGTTTTTGACGTACGTACGATCAAGGCCATGCGATCGACCTCCGAACCACCGACCCCCCGCCGGGCTCCGCCCCGTACCTGGGCCGGGCTCGTCCTCCTCCTGATCCCCGCACTCCTGGTGTCCATGGACATCTCGGTGCTCTTCGTCGCCGCACCCGCCATCGCCGAGGCGCTCGAACCCGACGCCGGCCAGTGGCTGTGGATGATGGACGTCTACGGCTTCGTCCTCGCCGGACTCCTCGTCACCATGGGCGGCCTCGGAGACCGCGTCGGCCGCCGCAGGCTGCTCCTCGCCGGAGCCGCCCTCTTCGGCGCGGCCTCCGCCCTCCTGGCCCTCGCCACCAGCGCCGAGCTCTTCATCGCGGGCCGCGTCCTGCTCGGCATCGCCGGGGCGACCCTCGCCCCCTCCACGCTGTCCCTCATCCGGGACATGTTCACCGACCCCCGCCGGCGCGGGGCGGCCGTCGGAGCCTGGACCATCGCCTTCACCGGCGGCGCCGTCGCCGGGCCGATCCTCGGCGGGCTGCTCCTGGAGTTCTTCTGGTGGGGGTCGGTCTTCCTGGTCAACCTGCCGTTCATGGTCCTGCTGGTCGTCGCCGGGCCGTTCCTGGTCCCCGAGTCACGCGGCCAGGGAGGGCAGGGCTTCGACCTCGTGGGCGCGCTCACGTCGCTCATCGGCGTCCTCGGCCTGGTCTACGCCGCCAAGAGCCTCACCGAGCACGGCGTCGAGGTCAGGGGCGGCGCCGCGCTGCTCGTCGGCGCGGCGTTCCTGGTGCTGTTCGCGGTCCGCCAGCGCCGCGCCGCACACCCGCTCATCGACGTCACGCTCTTCGCCCGCCCCGCGTTCACCGCCTCCGTCGCCGGCAACACCGCGGTGTCCTTCTCGGCTGCCGGCCTCGGTCTCCTGGCCTTCACGTTCCTCCAGACCGTGCACGGCCTCAGCCCGCTCCAGGCCGCCCTGTGGGCCCTGCCCGTGTTCGTCGGCACCGTCCTCGGCGCCGTCCTGGCGGGTGTCGCCTCGTCCAGGATCCGCCCCGGCCCCCTGATGGCCGCGGGCCTGCTGTTCGGCGCCGCCGGGTTCGCCGTGGTGGGCTTCGTGGAGGTCGGGACGCCGCTGAGCGTCCTCATCGGCGGGTACACGGTGCTGACCTTCGGGGTCGGCATCGTCGGCACCCTGGCCAACGGCCTCGTCCTGGCCACCGCTCCGCCCGAGCGGGCCGGTGCCGCCGCCGGGGTCTCCGAGACCAGCACCGAGTTCGGCGCGGCCCTGGGCATCGCGGTCCTCGGCACCGCCGCCACCGCGGTCTACCGCACGGCGATGGAGGACGGCCCGCCCGGCGCCGAGGGGCCCGCGGGCGAGACCGTCGCCGGGGCCCTCGCCGCGGCGCCGTCGGCGCAGGACCCCGGAGCCCTCCTCGACGCGGCCTTCGCGGCCTACACCGCCGGGGTCGGCACCGCAGCCCTCACCGGCGCGGCCGTGCTGGCGGCCGTGGCACTCCTCGTCGCCCTGGCCCTGCGCGGGACGCCGCCGGGCGCCGCCGGTGAGGCCGGTGACGGGGACCCGGGTGCCCCGGCCCTGGACACCCGGGTGCTGCCGGTCCGGGATCAGGCCCCGAGGGCGTAGCCGGGGGCGGTCACGCACTCCTCGACCGGCCTCTGCTCCAGGTAGCCCCACTCCAGGAGGTCGTTCACCGGGACGAACTCGCCGGCCTGGGCCTCGGGGATCTCCGCTGCGGGAGCGAGGACCTGCTCACCGCCGCCGGGCTGCTCGAAGTGGGGCGCGATCGGCCCCACCAGGGCGGTGAACTCCGTCGCCACCTCGTAGCAGTTGTAGTTGTGCTCGGGCCCGTCCGGCCAGGTGTTGAGGGAGTCCGGCGGCAGCGCCCGACGCTCGTACGGCGCCCCCGCCGGGGCCAGGAAGGTGCCCCACGGCGACCCGAACCGGTCCAGCATCCACCCCTCGGGGAGGGCCTGGAGCTCGTTCACCGGCTCGCCGTCCACCACCACGAACCCCATGTGCTCCGGGTAGTCCCAGCCCTCGGGCGTGGCCCACCGGTCCAGGAACTCCACGGGGGTGAGCCCGCCGAGCCGGTCGTAGTCCTCGACCAGCCTGCCGACGGGCCCCTCCGAGGGGAGTTCGACGGGCCCCAGGCGGCGGTCGCCGCACAGGTACGTCGCCAGGTCCTCCTCGCTGGGCGGCGGGTCGAGCACTGGGCAGTCGGCGGGGGCCACCTCGTCGGTGGACGGCGCCGGGGGCACGGGCAGCACGTCGGCGTGGGCGGGCGGCGCCACCAGGAGCAGGGCCAGGGCGGTGCCGGCCACCGCGGAGAGCTTCACGAATCGGACTCCGTTCGTTCCCGGGGCACCCGGCCGTGTGCCGGGCACCCGCGATCAACCACGGAGTGCAGTGAAGCACGAACCCGCGGTCACCGCCCGGAACTCGCCGGAAAAGGTCGGGAGACGGCCCGTACCGGGAACGCCGACGGCCGGCCCCCGGGGGGGCCGGCCGTCGGGAACGGGCGAGCGGCCTACTGGCGGCCGAGGGCGCGGTAGGTCCAGCCCGAGGCGCGCCAGAACGTGGGGTCCAGGGCGTTGCGGCCGTCCACGATCCGCTTCTGCGACACCACGGCGGCCAGCTCCTCCGGGTTGGCCTCGCGGAACTCGGTCCACTCGGTGAGGAGCAGGACCACATCGGCGCCGCGCGCCGCCTCCAACATGGAGTCGGCGTAGTTCAGCTGCGGGTGCTCCGCACGCGCGCGCTCCAGCGCCACCGGGTCGTACACCGTCACCTGCGCGCCCAGCGACGCGATGGTCGAGGCCACGTCCAGCGCGGGGGAGTCGCGGATGTCGTCGGAGTTGGGCTTGAAGGCCGCCCCCAGCACGGTGACCGTCCGGCCGGCGAAGTTGCCGCCGATCAGCTGCCGGGCGAGGTCGATGGTGCGCGCGCGGCGGCGCTGGTTGATCGCGTCCACCTCGCGCAGGAACGACAGGGCGGGCTCCACGCCCAGCTCGTCGGCGCGCGCCATGAACGCGCGGATGTCCTTGGGCAGGCAGCCGCCACCGAAGCCCAGGCCGGGGCCCAGGAACTTGCCGCCGATCCGGTCGTCGTACGACAGGGCCTCGGCCAGCTGGATCACGTCGGCGCCCGCGACCTCGGACACCTCCGCCATCGCGTTGATGAAGGAGATCTTCGTCGCCAGGAACGCGTTGGCCGACACCTTGACCAGCTCGGCGGTCTGGAGGTCGGTCACCAGGAACGGGACGCCCTCGTCGACCTGCTGGTGCCACAGGGCGCGCACGGCCTTCTCGACCCGGGGGGAGTCGGTGCCGATCACGATCCGGTTGGGGTGCAGCGTGTCCTCCACGCCGAAGCCCTCGCGCAGGAACTCGGGGCTCCACCCCAGCTCCGCGTCCCCGCCGACGGGGGCGAGCGCGGCCAGCCGCGCGGCCAGGGTCGCGGCGGTACCCACCGGGACGGTGGAGCGGCCCACGACCACGGTGGGGCGGTTCAGGTGCGGGGCCAGCTGCTCGACCGCGGAGTTGACGTAGCGCAGGTCGGCCGCACCGGACTCGTCGCGCTGCGGGGTTCCCACGCAGATCAGGTGCAGGTCGGCGAATTCGGCGACCTCGCTGAACGAGGTCGTGAAGTTGAGGCGGCCGGAGTCCAGGCTCTTGCCGAGGAGCTCCTCGAGACCGGGCTCGAAGAAGGGCACCCTGCCGGAGCGGAGCATCTCGATCTTGACCTCGTCGACGTCGAGTCCCAGAACCTCGAACCCCATCTCGGCCAGGCAGGCCGCGGTGGTGGCGCCGAGGTAACCGGTACCGATGACGGAGACGCGCATACGGTCCGCTTCGACCACTGGTTGAGTCCTTCCTCGCTTTCGTCCGCTCCTGTGCCGGTGGTTGTTCCCGCTGGAGGCGGTCAACACCCCGGTTGAGGGCAGAAAACGGACATGATTCGGCCGGCGGGGGTACCCCGGGGGCGCGATGCATCACCTTACGCGCCGAGGTGTGGCGCATGACCGAACACCGCGTGAACAGTCAGGCGCTCAGGTTACCGGTGGGCGCGGCCCCTCCTTCACGGGGGCGGGGGGCTCAGCGGCGGCGGTCCCGGGAGGGGCCGGCCCCTCTGCCCTCGTCGTCCAGAGGAGTCCAGGTCGCACCGGTCTCGCCCCGCCGGAAGGGGGTCGTGGTCCTGTCCGGGTCGCCGTCGAACGCGCCGCCCGGATCGCGCGCGGGGGGCGGTTCCGGGACGGCGTCCGGGATGGTGTCCCCCACGGGTTCCGGGTCGCTCCGGGGGTCCTCGCCCGGCCCGTCCTCGCGAAGGGCCCCGCGGTACCGCTCCCGGCTGGTGCCGGCCACGATCCGGCCCGCGGAGGGAAGCCCGGGGTCGACCGCCGTCCGCCACCGGAGCGGCATGGTCGCGGAGCCCAGCAGCAGCGTTCCGAGCAGCAGCCCGACCGCGAGCCCCGCGCCGCCCGGGTACAGGAAGCTCTCGTCGTTCAGCCAGGACAGCGCGGGTCCCATCGACGAGGGATGCACGACCGGCCACAGGCACAGCGCGGCCAGCAGCGCTCCTGCGGCACCCGCCACCAGCGGCGACACCCGGGACGCGACCAGGTAGGCGCACACACCCCCCATCAGGCACAGCACCACCACGGACGAGACCGTCGCGACGTCCACCTCGCCGTCGGCGAGGCGCGGGAGCAGGCCGGCCGACCAGGCGGCGGCGACCCACAGCACGGGGGCGAGGGCGATACCGGCGAGCAGACCGGCCAGGTGGCGGAGCACGGAAGACCTTCCTTCGCGGGGATCACCCGCAGATGTTGTCCCGGGCGGTCGAGGTGGCGAGGCCGTCGTCGGCGGAGGGCTCCGCCTCCGGTTCCGGCTCGGGGGACACCTCGGCGTCCGGGGCGTGGAACTCGGTGTAGTTGGATCCGAGCACGATCTGGAGTTCGCCGTCCAGGGTGCCGTCCTCGACGGCCTCCGCACCGGGGAACATCCCGGCCACGTGCTCGGCGTCGGCGCCGTCGCCCGGACCGTACCTGACCTCGGTCGCCGGGACGTCGCGGCTGCTCCAGTTCTCCGCGGGGGCTGTCACCTCGAACCCCGCACCGGTCAGGCCGGTGTCCACCTGGGCGCCGAGGCCGGGGGTGCCGACCCCGTTGAACACCCGTACCCGGATGTCACCGGGGACCGGGCCACCGCTCTCCTCGGGCGAGGGCTCCTCCCCGGGCTCCGCGATCGGCCGGTCGGCGCGGACCGCGGCGAACAGCTCCCGCGAGGCCGGCTCGTCCCACAGCAGGGCGACGTCGCCGCGCGGCGTCCAGTGGTTCATGTCGGCGATGGGGACCTGGGTGAAGGTGACGGCGCCCATGTCCAGGTCGCGCATCTGGTAGGCGAGCTCGTTGATCGTGCTGGTGTCCAGGCCGGAGTCCACCGTCACCGACGCCAGGGCGCTGTCCAGGAACGCGGTCAGCTTCGCGGGGTCGGACAGGGTCTCGCTGGCCAGCGCCTGGTCGAGCATCGCGGCCAGCACCTGCTGTTGGCGGTCGATCCGGTCCAGGTCACCGCGCGCGGTGGCGCGTGTGCGGGCGAACGCCAGGGCCTCGGTCCCGTCCACCTCGTGCGTGCCCGCCGCCATGTCCAGGTGGGCCTTGGGGTCGTTGACGGGTTCGGGCAGGCACACCTGGATGCCGCCCAGGGCGTCGACCACGTCGACGAAGCCGTTGAAGTCCACCTCGACGTAGTGGTCGATGCGCACGTCCGTCACCGACTCGACGGTCCGGACGGCCAACTGGGGTCCGCCGTAGGCGTAGGCGGCGTTGATCTTGTCCTCGCCCTCGCCGGGGATGTCCACCCACAGGTCGCGGGGGAGGCCGACGACGGTCACGCGGTCGCGCTCGTGGTTGAGCCGCACGAGCATCATGCTGTCGGAGCGCTGCCCCGGGGTGGAGCCGACGCTCAGTTCGTCCTGGTCCTCCTGGCCGACCCCCTCGCGGCTGTCGGAGCCGATCACCAGGAAGGTCAGGCCGCCGGTCTCCTCGGGGCGGTCCCCCTCGGACAGGCCGGAGAACACGTCGAACCGGTTCAGGGAGCCGGACATCCACCCGGTCAGCGCCCACGAGGTACCCGAGGCGAGCAGGACCAGCACGGAGAGGGCACTCGTCAGCAGCAGGCCGGTGCGGCGCCGCCGCGCGGCCGGGCTGGGCACCGTCACCCGTCCGGACCGGGGGGAGCGGCGGCCCCCGGGCGGGAGCGGCTGGGAGCGCTCTCGCCGAAACCCGCCCCCCGGCCCCTGCTCTCCCGAGCTGTCGTCGCTCATCGGCGTCCCCGTCCCCACCCGACCAACGGTGTCCTCGTCCCTAGGTTGTCACCCGATCCGCCGAAGGCGGCGGGATGTCAACGTTCGGCGTGTTGTCCTCCTCTTCGGGTCAGACGCCGCCGATGCCGTCGGGGTTCCGCCGACCGACGGAGCCGTGCTGAGGCGTATCCGGTATCACTGTGTGACCGAAATCCGTGGCAACGGGCTGGCCCGCGCGGAAAAATGGTCGCTCTCGGTACGCGCACGGCGGATCCCCGATTCCGGAGCCCCGCACGGCCTACCCGCTGCGGATCCGACCCCCTTTTCCACCTCATACCGGAGTGCCACCATGTACCAGCAGCCCCAGTACGAAGCCGTGTCCCCGAAGAGCTGGGTCGTCACGCTCCTGCTCAGCCTCCTCACCGGGGGCTTCGGCGGCCACCGCTTCTACGTCGGCAAGATCGGCACCGGCATCCTCATGCTGATCACCTGCGGCGGTGTCGGCGTCTGGGCCATCATCGACCTGATCATGGTCATCATGGGCAACTTCAAGGACTCCGACGGCCTGCCCATCAAGAACCAGGTCTGACCTTCGCGGTGACCCGGCCCGGCGGCGATCCCGCCGGGCGCACGGGGCCGTCCGGGCCGTACCGGTGCAGTACCGTTGACGCGCGTGCGGGAAGCCCCACGCAGTCCCCGACATGTCCTGACCTTGGGAAGTGCCCGTGTCCTGGCCGCCTGTCTCAGTCGTCATGCCCGTACTCAACGAAGAACGCCACCTCGCCGCCGCGGTGGAGCACGTCCTCGCCCAGGAGTACCCGGGTGAACTGGAGGTCGTGCTCGGTGTCGGCCCCTCCTCGGACCGCACCCGCGAGGTCGCCGACGGGCTCGCCGCGGCCGACCCGCGGGTCAAGGTGGTGGACAACCCCACCGGCAGGACCCCGGCGGGCCTCAACGCCGCCATCGGCGCCTCCTCGCACGACATCGTCGCCCGCATCGACGGGCACGCCATGATGCCCTCCGACTACCTCCGGGTGGCCGTCGAGACCCTGCGTGAGACCGGCGCCGACAACGTCGGCGGGATCATGGCCGCCGAGGGCACCACCCCGTGGGAGAAGGCCGTCGCCGCCGCCATGACCTCCAAGGTCGGCGTCGGCAACGCGCGCTTCCACACAGGAGGCGAGGGCGGCCCGGCCGACACCGTCTACCTGGGCGTCTTCCGGCGGGCGGCCCTGGAACGGGTCGGCGGCTACGACGAGGCCTTCCTGCGCGCCCAGGACTGGGAGATGAACCACCGCATCCGCACCACGGGCGGCACCGTGTGGTTCCAGCCGCGCATGACGGTCTCCTACCGCCCGCGCCGCAACGTGCGGCTGCTCGCCAAGCAGTACTTCCACTACGGCCGCTGGCGCCGGGTGGTCGCCCGCCAGCACAAGGGCACCATCAACCTGCGCTACCTCGCGCCGCCGATCGCCCTGGCGGGCGTGGTCACGGGCCTGGTCGGCGGGTTCGTGTTCTGGCCGCTGTTCCTGGTCCCCGCCGCCTACCTGGCACTGGTCACGGCCGCGTCCGTGCCGCTCGGCCGTGGGCTGCCCGCCTCCGCCCTGCCGCTGATCCCGCTCGCCCTGGCCACCATGCACATGTCGTGGGGCGCCGGCTTCATCACCAGCCCGCCCGGACTCGGCTCGGACTCGCGCACCGCGCAGGGCGCCAGCGCCTGACCGTCGGCGACCTGACCGTCGCCACCCGTACACCAGCCGCACGCGGCCCGGGACCGCCCTCGCACGGGGCGGTCCCTTCTGCTAGTCAGGGGTCAGTGACACGAAGGGGAACCCATGGACGAGTTGCGCGGCGACCAGGCGGTGTGGCGGTTCGACGGTGAGTCGATCGCGATCAGGTACGAGACCAAGGGCCTGCTCCGGGATCCGCTGCTCAAGCGCCTCCAACAGCTCGAACTCCCGGTCGGGGCGATCGCCGAGGTCGACTTTCGGCCAGGGGGAGGCAAGGGGAAGGGGTGGCTCCTGCAGTTGCGGCTCCGCGACCGGATGGACCCCTACGCGGCGGTCGGCGCGATGCTCAAGGAGAAGTCCCAGCCGTTCCGGCTGACCGGGCACGCCAGAACGGAGCTGGTCGCCGAGTACCTGGCCGACCAGATCCGCTTCGCCGCCGAACAGCACTCCGAGCCCCCGGCCCCGGACGCGGTCACGCACCTGGTGCCCCGGCTCCCCTTCCACATCCAGACCTCCGAGGGGACCGCGACCATCGACGGATCGGGCGTGCGCCTGGTCTGGTCCGGTGGTGAGGCGGGCGGACGCAAGCGCAAGGCGCAGCGCCGCGAGTACGACCTCGCCGCGATCACCGGGGTGGAATGGGCCCCGTCGGACGGCTGGGAGTGGGGATACCTGCGGGTGATCACCGCCGACCGGGCCAAACAGGGGTCCGGCAAACTCAAACAGGACCTCGACGTCCTCGTCGCGGACGAGGGCGCCGAAGGCGTCGGCGCACTGCTGATGGCCGCCACCATCACCGCTCACACCTGGGCCGCGGGCGCGGCGGGCCGTGCCCGGCCGGGGTCGGAAGTGGCCGCCGGACCGGCGGACCCGCGCTGGTGGCTGGACGCCGCCAGGGCGGTCCGGCAGCTGGGAGGCCCGACGGACGACCGTTCCCCCGCCGCCACGGCGGGCACGGACACCGAGGGGACCGCCGGGCCGGACGGGACCGGGAGGACCGCCGTGGGAACGGACACCGGGTGGATCTTCGAGCAGATCGAACGCCTCGGGGAGCTGCACGCCAAGGGGCTGCTCACCGACGAGGAGTTCTCCGCGAAGAAGGCCGAACTCCTCGGACGGATCTGACCCGCCCGGCCGGCCCCGTCCGCCGCCTCAGACCCCCGGGCGACCCCCGCCCTCCAGCGCCTTGAGGGCGGAGACCGCGCCCGGCACGTCGTCCACCACGACCGCGTCCATCCCCGCCTCCGCGAACCGGGCCGCGTCCACGGGGTCGGGACACCAGGAGACCACCTCGATCCCCGCCCGGTGCGCGAGGTCCACGGTGTACCGCACCGACCGGCGCCCCGGACGGGGCGCGTCGCCGGACAGCCCGAACGAGCGCGCGTCCACGGCCACGATCGGGCACCCCAGGCCGGCGGCGCCCGCCACGGCCTGGTCCAGGGGGTTGCGCACGAAGGGCATCCACGCCGTCGGCACCTCCGGGGCCCCTTCGTGCACGGACACCAGGACACCGGGATCGAACGAGCAGACGAACAGCCGGCGACGTTTCGCCTCGCGGCGCAGGTACGGGAGAAGCAGGGACACCGTCCGCCGTGACGGAGCGTCGACGGCGTCCTCCATGACCGACTTGACGTCCACGTCGAGGCCGACCCCGGTCGGGAGCGCCGCCAGGCCCTCGTCCAGACCGGTCAGGCCCGCCCCGGCGCACTCCTCGGCGGTCAGGTCCACGATCGCCCGACCGTCGTCCAGGGCGGCGTTGTGGTACAGGACCAGTGCGTCGTCGGCGGTGCGGCGCACGTCGATCTCGACCCAGTGCGCCCCCGCCGCGACGGCCGCCGCGTACGACCCCGCCGAGTTCTCCCGGGCGCCGTCCACCACGCCGCGTCCGGCGCCGCGGTGCCCGATGACCTCGGTCGCCTCGAAGACCCGGCTCACGCCTCCACCTCCGCCAGGGCGGCGCGGGCGCGGGCCCGGCGCAGCAGCGTCTCGGCGACCTCCACGTCCCCCGGGTTCGTCACCTTGATGTTCGTCTCGTCGCCGGGCACGATCCGCACCTCCTCCTCGGGCAGGTAGCGCAGCACCACACCGCAGTCGTCCGTGGCGACCAGGCCCGGGTCGGCCATCGCCAGGGCGTAGGCGCGGCGGGCCACGCCCAGCCGGAACCCCTGCGGCGTCTGCATGCGGCGCAGTTCCGAGCGCGGAGGCACCTGGGCGACGGCCTCGCCGCCGTTCCGGCCGGGGGCCACCCTGACCACCGTGTCGGCGCTGGGCACCGCCACCCCGACGGCGCCCGCCCCGCCCAGAGCCGCCACGCACGCGCCGATCGTCGAGGGCCGCACGAGAGGCCTGGCCGCGTCGTGCAGCAGGGCCAGGTCGGTGTCGGCGGCGCCCTCCATGGCGGACAGGGCGGCGCAGGAGGTGTCGGTGCGGGTCCCCCCTCCGGGGAGTACCGCGGTGACCTTGGTGAACCCGGCGGAGGAGACGATGTCCTCCACCCGCCCCACGTACTCCCGCACCATCAGGACGATGATCTCGTCCACCTCCCGGCACGCCTCGAACGCGGCGATCGAGTGCTCGATGATGGGCCGCCCCTCCAGGGGCAGCAGCTGTTTGGGGGAGGGCGCGCCCATGCGGGCGCCGACCCCTCCGGCCAGAACCGCCGCGATCACACGCGGGCGCATGGCCCCACCTCTTCCGTCCACGGCTCGTGTCGCCGTTTTCCTGGCCGCACCCGCCGCGGCACTCGTCACAGGGCCTGTCCGGGCCGCCTGGGCCCGCGGGAGCGGAGGCCCGCCGGCCTTCCGACACCCAGCGCGAGCGGGACGCGCGCCCGGTACCACCTCATAAGGGACATGATTTCCACCCTCCGGCTGAGGCTAGCGGACCGCCCCGGCGACACGGGGGGTGACGGTGCGCACCCCGTACTGGGGGTGGGCTGGTTGGCGCGGCCCGTCGTTCGCAGCGGTAACCTATGGACGCCTGTATGGCGTGCCCGGTCCAGACCTCCTCAGACGCGGTGGAAACCGGGCGCGGTCCGTGACATCCCCCGGTCGCCCGGACACGCTCCCCCGTTTCCGGTACACCCGTCCCGGGGTGGACCGCGCGTGTTGACCGGTGCGCACAGGCGAGACACGAACACGCCTGTCCGGCACCTCGTTGACCGGACGAGAAAACAACCCTTGGAGGTGGCGGTGGCGTCAAGGGCGCTGGCCGTCTGGGAACACCGGAAGGTCGTCGGCCTCCTGGTCCGGCGCGACCTGAAGGTCAAGTACCAGCAGTCCGTACTGGGGTACGCGTGGACGATGTTGGAGCCACTGGCTCTGACGATGGTCTACTTCTTCGTCTTCGGGGTCATCCTCAACGCTGATCGCGGCATGCCGGCGGAAGCTGAGGCCTACGGTGGCTTCGTGCTCTTCCTCGTGGCCGGGATCCTGCCGTGGACCACCTTCGGCGCGATCCTCAGCGAGGCTCCGCGGGCGATGCTCACGCACTCCAAGCTGATCACCACGATGAAGGTGCCCCGGGAGATCTTCCCGATGGCCACGGTGGGCACGAAGTTCATCGAGTACATCCTCACCTGGCCGGTGCTGCTGGTCTTCGTCTTCGCACTGGGCGGACACTTCACCCTCATGGGCCTGCTCGTCTGGCTGCCGCTCGCGGTGGTGCTGACGTTCATGTTCGGGCTCGGTGTGACCCTGTTCCTGTCCTCGGTCAACGTGCTGCTGCGCGACGTGGAGCGCCTCGTGCGGATCCTCACGCGCCTGCTGTTCTACGGATCGGCGATCCTGTTCCCGGCGTCGATGGTGCTCACCTCCGGCATCCCGGGGTGGGTGAAGACCCTGTACGAGCTCAACCCGCTGATGGGCATCTTCCAGATGCACCGCGCCGTGTGGTTCCCTGAGTTCGCGGAACTAACGCCGAGCACACTCGCGTTGACCTCTTCGGTGGTCGGTTCGGTCCTGATGCTCATCATCGGCTACTGGACGTTCCGCCGCCTGGAGATGTCCGTCCTGAAGGAGTTGTGATGGCGCAGACCGACTATGGCGCCGGGCTGACCAGTGGGCCGGTCATCGAGGCCAAGGGGCTCGGTGTCAAGTTCGCCGTGAACCGCCGCCGCAAGCGCAGCCTGCGCGAGATGTTCATCCACGGAACCAAGCGCGACCCCAACGCCGAGGGCGACGAGTTCTGGCCGCTGCGGGACGTCGCGTTCGAGATCAACCGGGGCGAGTGCGTCGGCATCGTCGGCAAGAACGGCACCGGCAAGTCCACGCTGCTCAAGCTCATCGCCGGAGTCCTCATGCCCGACGAGGGAGAGGTGCACGTCCACGGCAAGGTCGCGCCGCTCCTGGAGTTGCGGGCGGGGTTCAACGACAACCTGACCGGCCGCGAGAACGTGTACCTGGTCGGCTCCCTGCACGGGATGAGCGAGAAGCAGATCGACGAGCGCTTCGAGGAGATCGTCGACTTCGCCGAGATCAAGTCGAAGTTCATCGACACCCCGGTGCGCCACTACTCCAGCGGTATGAAGGTGCGCCTCGGGTTCGCGCTGATCTCCCAGCTGGAGCACCCGATCATGCTGGTCGACGAGGTCCTCGCGGTCGGTGACAAGGCCTTCAAGCGCAAGTGCTACGAGGCCATCGACCGGATGCTGGCCAACCAGCGCACGATGGTGCTCGTCTCGCACAGCGAGCGGGACCTGCGCCGGTTCTGCAACCGCGGTCTCTACGTCAAGGGCGGCGGGCTCGCCCTGGACACCGACATCGACGCCGCCCTGGCCGCGTACGACGAGGACACCAAGGCGGAGATCGAGGAGCGCAAGAAGCGCGACGCCGCCAAGAAGAAGCGCGCCGAGCAGGCCGAGCAGAAGATCGACGAGGACAAGCCCAAGGACGGCGAGGGCGACGGCGGCCAGGCCACCTGAGCCGCTTCGCAGGGTCCGGGCCCGCCCGTCCTCTGCCGCGACCCCGTGGTGCGCACCGCCGGAGCAGTCCGGCGGTGCGCACTTTCCTCGTCGGGCCCCTCGGAGAGCCTCTGCGGGGTTTCACCCCGGGTCCGGCGGACACAGGGCTCGATGAACCCAGGGCTCGACGGCCCCAGGGCGCGTGTCAGTGTTTGATCGACCACACACCGTAGGCAACGGTGTCTCTCACCAAGCGTGAGAGGGCACCCATGGTCTACGGCACGGTGGCACGGTCGACCGCGCGGATGTTGGAACGCAGGTGCGTCACCAGAGCCGGGGTGACCCGGATCGGCGTCCTGGGGGCCGTCGGCGGCGCGGTCTGGTTCTCCCGGGCCGACATGGTCGGGGGCCTGGCCGGATCGGCGTTCCTGGCCTCCGCCCTGTTCTGCGACGCGGTGCGCACCCGCATGCACGCCGGTCGCAGGGACGCCCTCACCCGATGGCTCGTGGCGATGCTGTCGCAGTTGCGGGAGTACGTCGTCTACCTCGGTCTGGCGGTCGGAGCCGTCCTCGCGGACCTCGGCGGAGCATGGGGCTGGGCGGCGGGCGCCCTCGTCGCGCTGGCACTGAGGGACTCGCTCCTGGTGTCCCACGCGGCACCGTCTGCCGCCTCCCCCGGGCAGAACATGAAACGTGCCGCGCTGTCCTCTCAGGAACGCGCTGGGGGCCTCCTGGGCGGTCTGGTGCCCCGCCGTCCTTCGCGTGATCCCAGCGACAGCGATCCGGCGTTGACGGGACGGCTGCTCGGTCCCCCCGCCGCGACGGCCGGACCGGCCGCCCGGCGCGTGCCCGGGTCGGCCCAGGCCCCGCCCTCCCTCGCCCGGCGCCTCATGGCCTTCTCCCAACCGACGCGGTTCCTGGTGATCGCGGTGACCGCCACGCTCTGGGACGCGCGGGTCGCCTTCGTCACCCTCATCGTCGGCTGCACGGTCGCGGTCACCGGAGAACTCGTCGATCCCGCCGCGCGCGAGGTGCGCCGGTGAGCCGGAACGGGATCGGCGGGACCGTGCCGCACCCGGGGGAAGAAGGGGGTCCCACCACTCCGGACCTGCGATTCCTTCGTGATGACGGTCACGTGGCGTTCCTGCTCGGCCGGATCGTGCCGGGCGCCGTACCTCCCCTGCTGCCCGCGCTCGCCGGGGCGCTGGTCGTCGGGACGCTCCTCGCGGCAGACCGAGGACACCTGGCAGGCATTACCCTGTTCGCACCGGTCGCTGCCCTGCTACTGTCCGGACTGGCCTCGGGCCACCCCCACGACGGACGGTTCGACTGGCTCGTACCACCCGTCCTCCGTGCCACCGAGTACACCTACCTGGCGGTGCTGGGACCGGCGTCCGGCGTACCAGGTCCCCTGGTGTTCGTACTCTTGGTGGCAGTCGTCTGCCACCACCGCGACGACGTGGCACGTCCCATGGTCGGCATGGTCCGACCGGACCGTGTGCGCGGCGCGGCTCTGGGGTGGGACGGCCGCATGCTCGTCATCACCGCCGGGGGTGCGCTCCACGCGCTCACCCCCGCCTACGGCATACTCGCCGGATACCTGGCGGTGCTGCTCGTGCGGGAGGCCGTGCGCACCTGGAGTGCGGCACCGGTGACCGACGTGCGCGCCAGGACCACCGCTCCCCCCGGCGGTGGTGACACGGATCCTGGAGATCCGCGGATCTCCCGACCTGGCCGCGGAGACGGGGGCCAACCGGCCGCCGGAACGAACGGGGAGGCGTGACAGCCTCCCCGACACAAGGAGGAACACGCCCTCATGCTCGGAATGGTTCTCGCCGCAGGCGCGGGGCGCCGGCTGCGTCCTTACACCGACACCCTTCCCAAGGCCCTGGTGCCAGTCGACGGCGAGACGACCATCATGGACATCTCGCTGCGCAACCTGGCCGCTGCCGGGCTCACCGACGTCGTCGTCGTGGTCGGCTACCGCGCGGAGGCCGTCGAGGCCCGCAAGGAAGCCCTGGAGGAGCGCCACGGCGTCAAGCTCACACTCAGCTACAACGACAAGGCCGAGGAGTGGAACAACGCCTACTCCCTGTGGACCGCGCGCGAGTTCTTCTCCGAGGGCGTCCTCCTGGTCAACGGCGACACCGTCCACCCGGTGAGTGTCGAGGAAACGCTACTCGCCGCCAGGGGACCGGAACTCCTCCTCGCGGTGGACAACGTGAAAAGCCTCGCCGACGAGGAGATGAAGGTGACCCTCGACGAGGGCGGTCACCTCAGGAACATCACCAAGCTCATGGACCCGGCCACCGCGGCGGGCGAGTACATCGGCGCCACCCTCATCGAGGGCACCCTGGCCTCCCGGCTCGCCGACGCCCTCAAGGCCACCTGGGAGCGCGACCCGCAGCTGTACTACGAGGACGGCTACCAGGAGCTGGTCAACCGCGGCGAGAAGATCGCCGTGGCGCCCATCGGCAAGGTGGACTGGGTCGAGGTCGACAACCACGACGACCTCGCCAAGGCCAGGGAGATCGCGTGCCACTACTAGCCAGAATGCTCCCCTCCCCCCTGGCGATCGACGTGCGGCGGGGGGCGGTCGCCTCCCTCGGAACACTGCTCGCCGACCGGCGGATCGCCACCGAGGGCCGCATCGCCGTGGCCGTCGGCCCGGGGCAGGGCGCGCAGATCGCCGCCGACCTGGACCTGCCCAACTGCGAGGTCTTCCACGTCGAGGAGGGCACCGTCGACGCCGCCACCGAGCTGGGCAAGAAGCTCCGCTCGGGCGCGTACGAGGCGGTCGCCGGCATCGGCGGCGGCAAGACCATCGACGTCACCAAGTTCGCCGCGACGATGGCGGGCATCCCCATGGTGGCCGTGGCCACGAACCTGGCCCACGACGGCATCGCCTCCCCGGTCAGCTCCCTGGAGCACGAGGGCGGCAAGCCGTCCATCGGCGTCATCATGCCCATCGCCGTCGTCATCGACGTCGACTACGTCCACGCCGCCCCCTCGCACCTGGTGCGCTCGGGCATCGGCGACGTGGTCAGCAACATCTCGGCCATCGAGGACTGGGAGCTGGCCGGCCGCGTCAACGGCGAACCCGTGGACGGCATGGCCGTCACCTTCGCCCGCGTCGCGGCGGAGGCGGTCCTGCACCGCCCCGACTCCGTGGAGTCCGACGCGTTCCTCACCGTCCTCGCCGAGGGCCTGGTGCTCTCCGGGATGGCCATGTCGGTGGCCGGGTCCAGCCGTCCGGCCAGCGGTGCGTGCCACGAGATCCTGCACGCGGTCACCCAGCTCCACCCGGGCGTCAGCAACCACGGCGAGCTGGCCGGGCTGGGCGCGCTGTACGCGTCCTTCCTGCGGGTGCGGCACCTGGGCTGGTCGGAGCCGAGGATGAACGAGATCCGCGACTGCCTGGTCCGCCACGAGCTGCCCGTCGTGCCCTCCGACGTCGGTCTCGACGAGGAGGCGTTCGCACGGGCGGTGGCCCGCGCGCCGGGCACCCGGCCGGGCCGGTTCACCATCCTGGAACACCTGAACCTCTCCGAGGACGAGATCGGACGGAGCGTCAAGGACTATGTCGAAGCCGTCGGTCGCTGAGGTCCGCGCAGGAGGCCAGCCCGCCGGTATCAAGGAGCGGACCAACGAGGAGCACTGGGCGGGCCGTCTCTACATGCGGGACGTCTCCCCGTACCTGACGACGTTCTTCGTCCGGCTCCGCGTCCCGCCCAACCCCATCACCTACCTCATGATGGTGTTCGGGGTGCTGGCCGGTGTCGTCGTCGCGTTCGGCGGCCTGTGGTCGGCGATCGTCGCGGCGGTGTTCATCCAGGTCTACCTGCTGTTGGACTGCTCCGACGGCGAGGTGGCCCGGTACACCGGACGTACCAGCGTCGCGGGGATCTACCTGGACCGGATCGGGCACTACGTGTCCGAGATCGCGCTCCTCATCGGCCTGGGCATCCGTGCCCAGGGCGAGTGGGAGGCGGGCGGCTGGGTGATCCTGGGCATGGCCGCGGCGATCGGTGTCGCGCTGATCAAGGCCGAGACCGACAACGTGGTGGTGGCCCGCGCCAAGGCGGGGCTGCCCGAGAAGGTCTCGGACGAGGCGATGCGCCCGCGGTCCTCCGGGCTGAGCCTGGCGCGCCGCCTGGCCTCCGCACTCAAGGTCCACCGCCTCATCCAGGCGGTGGAGCTGTCCCTGATCATCGTGGTGGTCGCCGTGGTGGACGCCTTCCTCGGCGACCTGGCGGCCACCCGGGTCCTGGTGGCCGCGTGCGCGGCCGTCGCCGTGCTGATGAGCTTCGCCCACTTCGTGAGCGTTCTCGCCTCCCGGCGCCTGGAGTGATCCGCCCTCCGGCGCGGTCGGCGCGCCGGAGACATCACCCTCACCCACGGGGCCGGGGACGCTACCCCGTCCACGGCCCCGTACACCTCCCTTTTATTCTTTCGTTAGTCTGTTTCTGCGAATGTTGGCGAGTGTCAACCTGCGAGCAGCCTGTCGTCCACTGAACGGTCGCAACTATGGCCACACCCGTGATCCCACCCGCGTCGGACACCGCGACGTCCGCGGCCGAGGTCTCCCGAGCGCCCAGAGCCGAACGGAGCCGTCCTCAGGTGTCCGGTAGCAGCAAACCCACCCTGTCCTGTGTCCTGCTGACGATGGGCACCCGTCCCGCCGAGCTGCGCCGCGCGATCACCAGCGTGTTCGAGCAGGAGGACGCGGACGTCGAGATCGTGGTCGTCAGCAACGGGGCGGAGCTGCCGGAGCTGCCCGAGGGCGTGACCACGGTGCTCCTCCCGGAGAACGTCGGTATCCCCGAGGGGCGCAACCACGGGGTCAGGGCCACCGAGGGCGACGTCATCCTGTTCCTGGACGACGACGGCTGGTACCGCTCCACCGACCTGGCCCGCCACGTACGCGAGCGCTTCGCCGCGGACACGTCGCTGGGCGCCCTGTCCTTCCGGATCGCGGACCCCGACGGCGGCCCCGACCAGCGCCGCCACGTGCCGCGCCTGAGGGTGGGGGACTCCCGCGAGTCGAGCGTGGTCACCACGTTCCTCGGCGGGGCCTGCGCCATCCGCCGCACCGCCTTCGAGGCCGGGGGAGGGCTGCCCGGCGACTTCTTCTACGCCCACGAGGAGACCGACCTCGCCTGGCGCATCATGGACGCCGGCTACACGATCGAGTACGACGCGGACGCGGTCATGTACCACCCGGCGGTGGCGCCGACCCGGCACGAGAACTTCTACCGGCTCAACGCCCGCAACCGGGTCTGGCTGGCCCGCCGCAACCTGCCGTGGCCCCTCGCCTTCGTCTACCTCGGCACCTGGGTGGGGCTGACGGTGCTGCGCGAGCGCGACCGCGCCGCGCTGCGCTCGTGGTTCGACGGGTTCCGCGAGGGTTGGCGCGAGGACGCCGGTCCGCGCACCCCGATCCGCTGGTCGACCGCCTGGCGGATGACCCGCGCCGGGCGCCCGCCGATCATCTGACCCCTGGGACGGCGTCGGATCCTGCGCGACGGTCCGAC
>NZ_JBHXQY010000101.1:0-24233 GCF_042716955.1 Nocardiopsis sp. NPDC058631
GTCCCAGAGGTCGTCGAAGCGGTCGCTGGCGTTGCGCAGGTCGTTGATCAGTGCTGTGAGCCGGTTGTCTCCGGGGTACCGGGCGGCGGAGGTCACTCCCCTTCCGGAAGTCACGTCTGCCCGTCCCCGGTGGGTCGCTCCCGGCGGCCCGAGTCCCGCCGACGGCGCGTCCTCGGCCGGGCCGTGGTCCCCTCCGACCGGGCCCATGCAGCACAGCGTGACATTTCCACTACTTTGGGTTACTGTTCTGGTCGTTGGTCCGTGTGCGCTCCCGGCCAGACGCCCCGCTCCTGATCTTCGCGTCGAGCCCCGTGGCGCCTGAGGAAATGGCTCGAAGTAAGGCTTCCACAGCAGTGGCCTTGGGGGATGCATGATCACCACCAGCGGGGTGAAGACCGCCCGTGAACAGCCGCCGCGCATCGCCGTCGGTACGGGAGGAGGGGCCGGCCGCCGGGGGACCGACACCGGTCTCCACCGCCCCGGGGGCGGGGCGGGGCAGGGGATCCGCTCCGGCTCGTGGACGCGACCGTACGTCGTGAGCCTCGTCGCCCTGGACCTCGCCGCGGCCTTCGCGGCGACCCTGGTCGGGACCGTCGTCCGGTTCCACGGCTCACTCGGGGCGGCCACCACCGCCACCCACGTCCACGTGTCCCTCCTCCTGCCCTTCGTGTGGGTCCTGTTCGTCTACCTGGGCGGCGGCTACGCCCGGCGCTTCCTCGGGGTGGGCACCGAGGAGTACCGGCGCGTCGCCACCGCCGGGGTCGCCCTCGCCGCGGCCGTCGCGATCGGCGCCTACGCGGTCACGTTCGACCTCGCGCGCGGTTACGCGCTCGTCGCGCTCCCACTCGTCGTCCTGGCCAGCCTCGCCCTGCGGTACGGGCGCCGCAAGGCGCTGCACCGGAGGAGGCGTTCCGGCCAGTGCATGAGCGGCGTGGTGGTCGTCGGACACAGGGCCGCGGCCGGAGACCTCATCGGACGCTTCCGCGACGAGGCCTACCACGGCATGCGCGTCGTCGGCGTGTGCCTGCCCCAGAGCGACGTCGTCCCCGGCCTGGTGACGGACAAGGTGGAGGGCTGCCCGGTCCTCGGTGCCTTCGTCGACGCGGCCGACGCGGCCGCCCTCGTCGGCGCCGACACCGTCGCGGTCCTCGCCTGCCCGGAGATGGACGGGATCGAGCTGCGCCGCCTGGCCTGGCAGCTGGAGAAGAGCGGTACCGACATCATCGTCGCGTCGGCGCTGATGGAGGTCGCGGGACCGCGGACCTCCATCCGGCCCGTCGCGGGCCTGCCGCTCCTGCACGTGGAGCATCCGGAGCTGGTCGGTGTCCGCCGTGTCCTCAAATCGGGCTTCGACCGCTCCGCCGCCGCGTTCGCGCTGTTCCTGCTGGCTCCGCTGTTCCTGGCCCTGTTCGTCCTCATCCGGGTGGAGGGCCGGGGCCCCGCGCTCTTCACGCAGACCCGTGTAGGGCGGGGTGGCGTCGAGTTCACCGTGTACAAGTTTCGTACCATGGTGGTCGGGGCCGAGGCGTTGAAGGCGATGCTCCGGTCCCGCAACGAGCACGACGGAGTGCTGTTCAAGATGCGCCGCGACCCCCGGGTGACGTCCGTGGGGGCATGGTTGCGTCGGTACTCGCTCGATGAGCTACCCCAGCTCATCAACGTGGTCCGGGGGGAGATGTCGCTCGTCGGCCCCAGGCCGCCGCTGCCGGAGGAGGTCGCCCAGTACGGGCACGACGTCCGACGGAGGCTGGTGGTCAAGCCGGGGCTGACGGGGCTGTGGCAGGTCAGCGGTCGGTCCGACCTCTCGTGGGAGGAATCGGTCCGCCTCGATCTGCGGTACGTGGAAAACTGGTCGCTGACGCTGGATATCCAGATCCTGTGGAAGACGTGGTCAGCGGTTATCCGTGGGGCGGGAGCATACTAGCCGGTGAAGAACATCCGAAACGATCATGAGGTGGCCCGCGACCTGGCGAGCGAGGCGGGTCAGCTGCTGCTGCGCCTGCGCGCCAGGCACGGTTTCGACGAGCCCGACGTGCTGCGCACACTGGGCGACCGCACCTCCCACGAGTTCCTGTTCTCCGCGCTGGGGCGGCTGAGGCCCAGCGACGCGGTGCTCTCCGAGGAGGGTGCCGACGACCTCGCCAGGCTCAAGGCCAGGCGGGTGTGGATCATCGATCCGCTCGACGGTACCCGCGAGTTCGCGGAGGCGGGCCGCACCGACTGGGCGGTGCACGTCGCCCTGTGGGAGAACGGCGACCTGGTCGCGGGAGCCGTTGCGCTCCCCGCCCAGGGCAGCACACTCTCCACGGTCGACCCGCCCTGGCTGCCGGAGGAGCGCCCCGCGGGACAGCGGCTGCGCATCACGGCCAGCCGGACCCGTCCGCCCGCCTTCGTCCAGCGGATGGCGACACAGCTCGGCGCCGAGGTGGTCCCGATGGGATCGGCGGGTGCGAAGATCTGCGCGGTGCTGCTCGGCATCGCCGACATCTACGTGCACGCGGGCGGCCAGTACGAGTGGGACAGCGCGGCCCCGGTGGCGGTCGCACGGGCCTCCGGCCTGCACACATCCCGAATCGACGGCTCCGAACTGCGCTACAACGTAGCCGACCCGCTACTCCCCGATGTCCTTGTATGCCGATCGGAATTGTCGGGTATGTTGTTGGCGAGCATCCGCGACGGGGCGGACCTGGACAGCGCGGGTCCGCACGCGGGGGGCTGACCGAACGATCCCTCCGCCGTCGGCCGTGTCGGTATTTCTAAGGCGGATTCATGGGTCAGACGAGTCAGCAGGCACCCGGGCGCTACCAGCTCTCACAGCTGGACGTCCTTGAGGCCGAGGCGATCTTCATCATGCGCGAGGTGGCCGCGGAGTTCGAGCGGCCGGTGCTGCTCTTCTCCGGGGGCAAGGACTCCATCGTGATGCTCCGCCTCGCGGAGAAGGCGTTCTGGCCCGGGGCCGTCCCGTTCCCCGTCATGCACGTCGACACGGGCCACAACTTCGATGAGGTCATCGAGTTCCGCGACCGCAGGGTCGCCGAGGCCGGGGTGCGGCTGGTCGTCGCCTCGGTGCAGGAGCAGATCGACGCGGGCAAGGTGTCCGAGCCCACGGGGCGCTGGGCGAGCCGTAACCGCCTCCAGACGTCCGCGCTGCTGGAGGCCATCGAGGACAACGGGTTCGACGCGGCCTTCGGCGGCGCCCGGCGCGACGAGGAGAAGGCCCGGGCGAAGGAACGGATCTTCTCCTTCCGTGACGAGTTCGGCCAGTGGGATCCCAAGAACCAGCGCCCCGAGCTGTGGAGCGTGTTCAACACCCGCATCGACCGGGGCGAGCACATCCGGGTCTTCCCGATCTCCAACTGGACCGAGCTGGACGTGTGGGCCTACATCCGGAGGGAGCGGCTGGAACTGCCCTCCATCTACTTCGCGCACGAGCGCCGGGTCTTCGAGCGCGACGGCATCCTGCTCTCCGACTCGCCGCTCATCCAGCGCGACGACACCGAGGTCCCGTTCGAGGAGACCGTGCGCTATCGCACCGTCGGCGACCTGACCTGCACCGGGGCGGTCAAGTCCGCGGCGGTGGAGATCGACGACATCATCGCCGAGATCGCCGCCACCCGGATCACCGAGCGCGGGCAGACCCGCGCCGACGACCGCGCCAGCGAGGCGGCGATGGAGGACCGCAAGCGGGAGGGATACTTCTAGCCCGCCCCTCCCGGAGGACGCCTCCGGCGCCGGCCCCGGCCGCGCCGGGATCCACCACTCCCACGGACACCGGCGACGCGGAACCGGCCGCACGCCACCCCGCCCGCCTCCTGACGGACGTTCCCGGCGCAGGCCACCGCCGACGCCATCCGGTTGTTGAGCCGCCCACACTTTTCACATTGGATCAGGCAAGCATGAACAACGACATCCTGCGGTTCGCGACGGCGGGCTCCGTCGACGACGGTAAGAGCACCCTGATCGGCCGACTGCTCTACGACTCCAAGTCGATCTTCGAGGACCAGCTCGACGCGGTGGAGCGCACCAGCGTCGCGCGCGGTGAGGAGCACACCAACCTGGCGCTTCTCACCGACGGCCTGCGCGCCGAGCGCGAGCAGGGCATCACGATCGACGTGGCCTACCGCTACTTCGCCACGCCCAGACGCACCTTCATCATCGCCGACACCCCCGGGCACATCCAGTACACGCGCAACATGGTCACCGGTGCCTCCACCGCTGACCTGGCGATCATCCTGGTGGACGCCCGCAAGGGGCTCCAGGAGCAGAGCCGCCGCCACGCGTTCCTCACCACCCTGCTCCAGGTCCCGCACCTGGTGCTGGCGGTCAACAAGATGGACCTGGTGGACCACTCCGAGGAGCGGTTCGAGGAGATCAAGGCGGAGTTCAGCGACTTCGCCACCAAGCTGGACGCCCGCGACCTCACCTTCGTGCCCATCTCCGCGCTGCACGGGGACAACGTGGTGACCCGCTCGGAGAACATGCCCTGGTACACCGGGCCCTCCCTGCTGCACCACCTGGAGAACGTGCACATCGCCTCCGACCGCAACCTGATCGACGCGCGCTTCCCGGTGCAGTACGTGATCCGTCCGCACAAGTCCGACGACCCCGAACTGCACGACTACCGGGGCTACGCGGGCCAGCTCGCGGGCGGCGTCCTCAAGCCGGGCGACGAGGTCACCCACCTGCCCTCCGGGCTGAACACGCGCATCGCCAGGATCGTCACCGCGGACGGGGACGTCTCCGAGGCCTACTCGCCGATGTCGGTCACCCTCCTGCTGGAGGACGAGATCGACATCTCCCGGGGCGACATGATCTGCCGCCCCAACAACGCGCCGACAACCACGCAGGATCTGGAGGCGATGGTCTGCTGGATGACGGACGCCCGCAAGCTCACCCCGCGTTCCAAGCTCCTGCTCAAGCACACCACCAGGACCGCGAAGGTCGTCGTCAAGGACCTGCGGTACCGGCTGGACGTCAACACGCTGCACCGCGACGAGCAGGCGGAACACCTGGCGCTGAACGAGATCGGCAGGGTGCGGTTGCGCTCCACCCAGCCGCTGTTCGTCGACGAGTACTCCCGCAACCGGCAGACGGGCGGGTTCATTCTCATCGACGAGGCCACGAACACCACCGTCGGTGCGGGGATGGTCGTCAAGACCGATTAGTGGGCTGACCGGAACCGTTGCCTGTGTGACGGGAAGCAGAAAACGGACACCTTCGGTACAGGGGCCGCCCCCGGGCGGCCCCTTCCGCGTCTCCGGGGGCGGGCCCGGTCGCGGTGGGGGAGGCGGTGGCCCCTGTGGGACGGGTACGCCCGGGACACGGGCGTTTCCGAGAGGAAGGCCGCGACATTCGGATTCTTGCGAAATGGTTCCCCACGGTAAAACCCTGTTTCAGCCTCTCTGGTACTGCGTACCACGAGTGTCGGGGAAATAAGCGTTTGCCCACTGCAGGGCTGTGTCGGGGCGGATTCGGTGAGGCATGTGGGCAGGTCCGAGGGGTTCAAATCTCCAGTGGGGGTAGGAAGACAGTGTTTGTTGGACGTAAAAAAACCTAGCCCTGACTCTGGCATATAGGGAAGATCGTTACTAGGGTGGCGAATCGCAGGAAGGATGAAATCGGGTGAATACGCTCGGTTATACCTCACTGTGCACCTCCCATTCCCAAACCCCCGACAAGGAGAATAAGAGTGCAGAAGCACATCACTCGGCGCGTGGCGATCAGCGTGGCCGCCGCCGGCGCCCTCTCCCTCCCCCTCGTTCTCTCCGGCGCCGTCTCCGCGAGCGCCGACGAGCTCGCGCCCCTCCACACCAGCGACGCCGCGGTGGACGGCGACTACTTCGTCGTCCTTGAGGACTCGGTCAGCACGTCCTCCCTGAGCGCGTCGTCCCTCGGCATCTCCGCGGACCAGGTGAACCACACCTACAAGGAGGTCGTCAACGGCTACTCGGCCAGCCTGAGCTCCAGCCAGGTGCGGGACATGCGGGCGCGGGACGGTGTCGCCTACGTCGAGGAGGTCGGCGTCGCGCACACCACCGTCACCTGGGGCCAGGACCGCATCGACCAGGAGGACCTCCCCCTGGACGGCTCCTACAGCACCACCGGTGACGGGTCCGGCGTCTTCGCCTACATCATCGACACCGGCATCGACGCCTCGCACCCGGACTTCGGCGGTCGCGCCTCGTCGGCCTTCGACGCCTACGGCGGCGACGGCGGCGACGGCAACGGCCACGGCACCCACGTCGCGGGCACCATCGGCTCCGACTCCTACGGTGTCGCCCCCGGCGCCGAGCTCCTCGGTGTCAAGGTCCTCGACGACAACGGCTCGGGCTCCTACGACGACGTCGTCGCGGGTGTCGACTGGGTCGCCGAGAACGCCGGTGCGAACTCGGTCGCGAACCTGTCCCTGGGCGGCCCGGTCTCCCCGACCCTGGACGAGGCCGTCAACAACCTCGCCGCGGCCGGCGTGTTCGTCGCCGTCGCGGCGGGCAACGAGGGCCAGGACACGGGTAACACCTCCCCGGGCGGTGCCGACGGCGTGGCCACGGTGGCGGCGTCCGACCAGACCGACACCTCTGCCTCCTTCACCAACCACGGCGCGGACGTGGACATCTACGCCCCCGGCGTGGACGTCGAGTCGACCGTCCCCGGTGGCGGGACCGACTCCTTCGACGGCACCTCGATGGCCAGCCCGCACGTGGCCGGCGCCGCCGCGCTCTACAAGAGCAGCCTCGGCGACGCCGACCAGGCGACCGTCCAGGAGTGGCTCGTCACCAACGCCAGCGCCGACAAGCTGAGCGGCGTGCCCTCCGGCACCGTCAACCTGCTGCTCAACGTCACCGGCCTGTAACCGGGGAGCGGCTGCGGAGACCCCGCGCGTCCACAGCCCGCCCCCCGACTACTGAGTGAGAACACGGGCGGTCCCGGTCAGGGTGTGACTCCCCGGCCGGGGCCGTTCGTCGTCTCGGGGGCCGCCGACGCCCCTCGGCCCTGCGGGCCGGACACGGCGAGATATGACGTGCTGTCGCGTTCTTCTGACGGGGAGTAATAGCCTGGGTGTGTGGACGACGGTTATCGCCTGGTGTTCGTCGGCGGCATGGGACGCTCCGGATCGACCCTCATCGAGCGGCTGCTCGGGGAGCTGCCCGGGTTCTGCTCGGTCGGCGAGATCGTGCACCTGTGGCGTCGGGGGCTGCTGGAGAACGAGAGGTGCGGCTGCGGCCGGCCGTTCTCCGACTGCGGCTTCTGGTCCGATGTGGGCACCGAGGCCTTCGGCGGCTGGGACCGCCTGGACGCCGGCGAGGTGCTGCGGCTCAAGGACGGGGTCGACCGGACCCGGTTCCTGCCGGCTCTGCTGAACGGCGCGCGGGAGGGCCGCCTCGCCGCCCGCTGCGAGCGCTACACGGAGTTCTACCACCGCCTCTACGCTGCCGTGGCCCGGGTCAGCGGTGCGCGCGTGGTCGTGGACGCCAGCAAGCACGCGTCCCTGGCCGCGTGCCTGCGCCGGCGCTACGGCACCCGGATGCGGCTGCTGCACGTGGTGCGCGACCCCCGCGCGGTCGCCCATGCCTGGGGCAAGAGCGTGGTCCGGCCGGACGCGTCCGAGGCCAGCAGCGAGCCGGAGATGGCGCGTTACTCACCCGGCCGTGCGGCGGTGCAGTGGATGGCGCAGAACGCCACGTTCGACGCGCTGGCCCGACGCGGCACGCCCACCCTGAGGGTCCGCTACGAGGACTTCGTCGACGATCCGGTCGGCGAGTTCGCCCGCGTCGCCTCGTTCTCGGGGTACGCGGGCGAGACCAGGGACGGGAGCGGCCCGCTGGAGGCGGAAGGGGGGCGGGCCCGGCTGACCGGGGGGCACGCCGTGTCGGGGAACCCCATGAGGTTCGCCACCGGGCGGATCGGTGTGCGCGCCGACCACGTGTGGCGGGAGGCCCTGGCGCCCTGGCGGCGCCACCTGGTGACCGCCGTGACCTCCCCGTCCCGCAGGCGCTACGGATACTGAGGCACGGCGCGGCCCCGCGCCCCCGGTCCGGGCGTGTCGGCGGTGGCGCCGTCGACAGCCCTCCGCGCCTTCGGGGTCCGATTTTCGGGGTGTGTGTGCGTTGGGCCCGGTGGGAGTGTTGCGTGCCGAAAATATAACGTATGGTAGCTGATTAATAACTCTCTGTTGTGTTTTTCTGACTAGGGGGCTCGCAGTGGACAGGGGACCGGTACGGGACATGGCAGCCGCGGGGACACTGCTCCTCGCCCTGACGCTCGTCGGCGCGGTGAGCGCGCCACCCGGGGAGGCCACGGCCTCCGACCGCCGGTCCGCGCCTCCCGACGACACGGCGTCCTTCCTCGGCCTGCCCTCGGCGACCGAGTACCGCTGCACCGTGTCGGAGATCCTGGAACCCTCCTGCGGGGTCTGGTGGGGGGGCAGCCCCTACGGGGACCAGGTCGAGCAGCTGGAGGAGGCCGCCGACCGCGACATGGACATCGTGTACACCTGGCGCGGCGTCGACCAGGCCGACGTCCCCGGCCCACGCGAGCGGGGCATGGTCGCGGAGGGGCGGTTCGTGCACACCAACATCGAGGCGCGCCGCTTCACACTCACCGGGCACCCGGAGGTCGCCTACCGGTCGATCACCGACGGGGAGTTCGACCAGCAGCTGCGGTCCCAGGCGCGGGGTATCGCCGCCCTGGACGTGCCCTACTTCGTCACCTTCGACCACGAGGCCGACGCCAACAAGCGCTACAACAAGCGCGGCACCCCCGAGGAGTTCGTGGCCTCGTGGCGGCACATCGTGGACCTCTACCGGGCCGAGGGCGCCGACAACGCCATCTGGGTCTGGAACGTGACCGGGTGGGAGTCCAACCTCGACCGCCTCCCCAGGCTCTGGCCGGGCAACGACTACGTCGACTGGATCAGCTGGGAGGCGTACAACATGACCGGCTGCGACGTCCAGCCGAACTGGACCGAGGTGCTCTCGTTCGAGGACGCGCTCCGGCCCGCCTACGACTGGATCCAGAACGAGGGGCCCGAGCACGGCATCGACCCGGACAAGCCGGTGATGATCGGCGAGATGGGCACCACCGACATCGGGCCCCGGGAGACCCTCAAGTGGTACTCCGACATCCCCGACGTCCTGCGCCGCTACGAGCGGGTGCGCGCGGTCAAGGTGTGGGACAACAAGGTGACGCCTGGCTGCGACTTCCGCATCCGGTCCAACGAGTACGCCCAACGGGGGTTCCAGCTGGCCGGCCAGAACCCGTACGTGCACCTGCCCGAGCGGGTGCGGAGCCTCGCCGAGGAGGCCGCCCGCCGCGACTGAGCGCGGGGCCCGCCCCGCGGGCCGGCGCCCGGCGCCGGGGGCGGGCCGCTCGGGCGCCACCCCTGCGAGTCCGGACGGACAACGGCCCCCCGGAGCTAGACACCCTTCCCGCGGAGGTGGAGCGCGCGTGTGATCCACCCGGGCGGCACACCGCAGACCACCAGGAGCGCCAGGTAGGCACGGCCCTCGGACGGCCGGTTCCGGAGGGTGGCGCCGATCCACCTCAGCGCGGTCCCGCGACTTCCGGCAGAGGCCTCGGCGAAGGCGATCTGGCCGGCGACGCGGGCATAGCCGCGCGGCACGAGCCGGAACTCGGGGTAGTGCTCCAGCAACCAGCGCAGCGCCGTGGAGATGGTCTGCCAGCGGCCCGAGAAGTGGGAGCGGCGGTGCCACAGCACCCGCACGCCCGGTTCGGGGATGTTGCGGATCGGGGTGCGTTTGGCCAGTCGCAGCAGGAGTTCGTAGTCCTCCGCGTAGCTGCCCGGGATCTCCTCGCTGACCGTTCCGCAGCCGCCGACCATGGCGCGGCGCCGGATCAGGAACGTGGACGGGTGCAACTCCGTCAGCCGTGACGCGATCAGGTCGCCGAAGGTGACGCGGGTCCGGTCCAGGCTCCGCACCGCCTCCACGCGGTCGTAGACCACCGTGATGCCGCAGCACACCATCTCGGTGTCGGGTTCGGCGCGCATGACCTCGACCTGGGGCCGGAGTTTGTCCGCCAGCCAGGTGTCGTCGTCGTCGCAGAAGGCGACCAGGTCGGTGTGGGCGGCGAGGACCCCGGTGTTCCGGGCCCCGGCCAGGCCGGGGGTGAGGGTGTTGGTGACCACGCGCACGGGGCGCTCACCGTCGGCGCGGGCCAGGGCGGGGTCGGGCAGGTTGTTGTCGAAGACCACGATCGTGGTGATGCGGCCCGGGTAGCGCTGTTCCTCGATCGCGCGCAGGGTGCGGCGCAGCAGCTCGGGCCGGTCCCGGGTGGGTACCACGACGGTCACCTCGGGCCAGGTGTCGGCGGGGTCCTCGACGGCCTCCGTGGTACCGGGTTGGGCGGGGGTGTCCGTCAGCAGGTCGATCAGCTGCCCCGCGCGCAGCGCCGCCCGCTCGGGTCCGTCCTCGGCGGAGGGCCGGACGCGGAAGTCCTCGGGTGAGGTGAGGGCCTTGTCGATGAGCGCGGACAGCTGCTGGGAGCTGGAGCAGGCGCGGACCCGGCCCGCCTCCTCCAGGCGGCGCACGAAGAGGAGCTGGTGGTCGTCCACGTGCTCGTCCAGCTCGGGGTCGCGGGCGACGACGAGGGGCAGGTGTCCGGCGTCGCGTGCCTGGACGATGGTGCCCGGTCCGCCGTGGGTGACGACCACCCGGGCCCCGCGCATGTGCGAGCCGAGTTCGTCCCCGGGAAGGAAACGGGTCCCCGTCGCGACCTCCGGCGCCGCGCTGTGCCCGTGCTGGACCAGGATGCGCAGGTCCCGGTGGCGGCGGGCGTAGTCGTCGATCCACCGGACCAGGCGGTCGAAGGCGTGGTGGTCGGTCCCGATGCTGACGACCACGTCCGGGTGGTCGCTGCGCTCGGGTTCCGGAGCCGGGTGGGTGGTCTGTTCTGTCACAGGAGTGGTCCTACCGTGATGGCGGTCGGCATGAAGGTCCGCTGCTCCTCCCACTGGGCGAGGAACAGGCGCGTGAAGGGACGGCACAGGCGCGCGGTGAGGGTGGGGGTGTCGATCCGGTCGTAGACCTCGATGTAGACGGTCGGGATCCTCAGCAGCCAGGCCAGGACGAAGAACGGCAGGGCCACCCCGGCGCCGGTCGTGACGACGGTGGAGGGGCGCCGCTCGCGCAGGACCCGGAAGGCCAGCCACGTGTTGCGCAGCAGGTTGCCGACGTGGCGTGTGGTGGGGTGGAAGGCCCAGCGGACCCTCTCGCCGGCGAGGGCCGCTTCGGCGTCGGGGGTCCGGAAGGTCACCCACATGCGCTCGCGCTCCTTCCACCAGGGCCGCAGCGAGCACAACTGGGTGAGGTGGCCACCGCTGGAGGCCACCAGGAGAACCACGGGTACAGACATGCTGTCATCATTTCATAACTCAGGGTAATCACACGGGTGGCCCGCGGTCGGTCGGCCGCTCCTGCGGGGCGGTTCAGCGGTGCGGCCGCAGACCCAGGAACCCCCGCAGCGACCACACCGTCACCAGGTGCCCGAGCACACCGGTGGCCACCGTCGCGGCCACCGTGGCGACCCCACCGCCCAGCACTGCGCCCACCAGTAGCGGGAGGGCGCCGAACCACAGCGCGGAGCTGGCCGTGGCGGCCCCCACCGGAAGGCTGAACGGGTGCAGCGCGACCTCGGACCGCAGCTGCCACAGCGGCAGCACCTTGCGGACCAGTACCGCCACGACCAGTGCCGCGGCCGCCCCCGTGGCACCCGTCGAGGGGACGAGCACCACGCACACGGCCACGTTCGCCACCAGCGACGCCACGTTGTTCAGCAGGTTCAGCCCGGTCCGGCCGGTCATCGTCAGGATCAGGTCGCCCATGCCCAGCACGGACCACAGCAGCTGCCCCGCGCACACCACGACCAGGGCCGTCGCCCCCGCCGAGTAGCCCGGTCCGAAGAGCAGCATCACCTCCGGGGCGAACACCAGCACCGACAGGTACAGCGGCCACGTCACACACACCAGCCACGACGTAGCCACCTGGTAGAGGGTCCTGATCCCCGCGTGGTCCCCCGTCGCGACCTGCTCGGCGAACCTCGGCTGCGCGGCGTACAGCACCGCCTGTGTGCCGAACTGGCCGACCACCATGACCCGCGTGGCGGCCGTGAACACCGCCGCGCCCGTCAGGCCGCTGAGCAGCGCGACCAGGACCACACCGCCGCGCTGTACGCCCATCTGGGCGATCCCGCCCAGCGCGCGGGGGAGCGCGAACGCCCAGAAGGTCCGCGGCGTCACCGGTCCGTCCCCGTCCCCGGGGCCGCCGACGCCTGCGACGACGCCCTCCGGCGCGGCGTCTCCGCCCGTCCCCGCCTCCGGTTCCAACCCGTACCGGGCGGCGCCCCGCACGATCCTCCCGAGCCAGAACCACGCCAGTACCGCGGCGGGCAGGTACGGCCCCGCCCAGGCCAGGGCCAGCAGCCCGGCCGAACCGGTGACCGCGACCCCCGCCACCAGCCCCAGCTGGGCCAGCGGTCGTCCCACCCTGTCCACCAGTACGGTGCCCGCCATGTCGTGGTGCGCCCGCGTCGCCGCCAACGCGGCGTCGGTGAGCACCGCGAACGGCAGGAACACCGCCAGCAGCCGCAGGTAGGTCGCGGCCTGCCCGTCTCCCATGGCGCCGGCCATCGGCTCCGCGAACACCAGCAGCGCACCCGCCAACACGCACGCGGCCCCGACGGCGGGACCCATGGCCAGTCCCAGCAGCCGTGGCACGCCCCCCTGCCGGCCGAACACGCGCATCCTGGCGATGAAGTACACGAGCGCGTCCGGTGCGCCCAGGTTCGCCACCGACGCCGCGATCAGGAACACCGACGTCGCCGAGAACAGCAGCCCCGCGGTCTCCTGCGAGAACGCCCGCGTGATGGCCACGATCAGGGCCAGGTTCAGCCCGGCGCCGACCACGGCCCCCGCCATGTTGACGGCGCCGCCGCGCAGCACCCGGCGCAGCCCCGCCGACTGCCCGGCCCCCCGGCCCGAGACCCGCCCGTCCGCGGTGTCGGTCACTCGCACCACGAGGGAGTACGTCCCCACCAGGTCGCCAGACGGGCGTTGCTCTCGGCGAACCGTTCCGTCAGCTCCGCCCGCAGCCCCTCGGGCATCACCGCGCGCTCGCGTGCGTTGTGCCGCCCCGGTGCGGTCCCCGGACCAGGAGGCAGCCCCAGGAACTGCTCGATCCCGGCGAGCGACCGCGCGGTTCCGTCGAACAGGTCCGCGTAGTCCACCACGTGGATCCGGTTGCGCCCCAGGTGACGCTCCATCCTCAGCAGCTGGTCCACGTAGTGCCCGCGCGCCACGTACGCGTGGTGCTGGTGGGAGTGGGAGTGGTACCCCGGGTCGGCCAGGAGGCGCTCCTCCTCGCCGGAGAGCCGCTTGGACTCCAGCTCCACCGCCAGCTCGAACGGCTCCGTCTCGAACCCGCGGGCCGTCTCGTGCGCGTGCGCGGAGTACGCACGCTCCACCGGGTCGCGCAGGATCACCACCACCCGCACGTCGGGCAGGGCGATGGCGATGCGCTTGGCCGCCCGGGGGTGGAACAGGTAGTACGGGCTGGACTCGCACACCCTCACCCGGGGCCTTCCCCAGCGTGCCCGCAGCGTCATGCGCAGGGGGAAGCGGGACCGGTACCAGCTCGGACCGTGGTGGTACCCGGTGTCGAAGTAGTGGACGCCCTTGCGCAGGGTCGGCCCGGTGACGGCTGGGTGCCGGCAGAGCGCCTTGAACAGCGACGTCGTACCCGAGCGCTGGGCGCCGCAGATCAGGAAGTCGGGCACGGCGCGGGCGGAGCTGGTCGCCCCGCCCAGGCCGTCCGCCAGGGGCAGGAGCACCTGCCTGGCCGGACCGGCCAGACGGTGGACCAGTGCGGGGGAGGTGTTCCGTGGCATCGGGTGTTCCCTCTCTGTGGGCTTCGGTCGTCCTGTCCGCCGGTGTTCGGCGGGCGGTCGCGACGACCGGCGCCGCGGGTGTTCGCCGGTGCGGGTGCCGGCGGCCGTCGCGGCCCGGTGTCGGTGGTGCGTTTTCCGTGGCGGCCTCGCCGCCCCGTCGCCGCGGGCGGCGGCAGGGGCCGGGTCAGCCCGGGTGGGCGGCCTCGTGGGCGGCTCTGTCCTGGAGCCCTTCCAGCGCGGGGAGCAGCCAGTCGTCCACGGCGGCGAGACGGCCGCCGCTCTCGGCCTGCCGGTCGTGCAGGTAGCGCGTGGCCAGGTCGATCAGGTAGAGCGCCATCACGGTGGAGACCGTGTGCGGGCGCAACCCGGTCTCGGCCACGAGGGGGTCGCGCAGGAGCCGCGACCCGCTGTCCAGCCATCGGTGCACGCCGGGGTGGACCCCGGCCTGCACGCACTCGTTGAGGTCGTAGTGCAGGGCGTCGAAGCCCGCAGGGGCGTCCAGGCAGAGCCGTTCCCAGTCCCACACGAACGCGCGCCGGGCGGTACTGGCGATGTTCCACCGGGTGAGGTCGCCGTGCCAGGCCCCGAACGGCACGCGCACGTCCGGCAGCCGGCGCAGGGCGGCGCGAAGGGGTGCGGCCTCGGGCCGGGCGCCGAGCGCCACGATCCGCTCCTCCAGCGAACCCCGGTAGGGGCTGTCGGAGAGCCTCCGCTCCCGCACCCTCGCCACGCCCGCGATCTGTGTGACGCACCGCAGCAGCTGGTGGCGCGTGGGCCGGTCCGTCTGGTCGCCGACGGGCAGTGCCTCCTGCACCAGCAGCGGATGGCCGTTCCACTCGCCCTCGTAGAGCAGGCGCGGCACGGTGACGTCCCTCAGGAAGGACGCGGCGAGGTGCCGCAGGGCCCGCGCCTCGGCGCGCACCAGGCGCGAGGTCAGGTCGTTGACGGCGACCTTCGCGTAGCCGATGGTCCGACCACTGGGTGTGAGCAGGAGCAGGACGGGTTTGCGGTTGGCCCTGGGCGGACCCACGTGGATGGCGATGGACAGGTCGCGGTCGAGGGCGGTGGTGAGCGCGTGCTCGATCCCGGGGCCCGCCCCGACGTACAGCCGGTCCCGGAGCAGCAGCGGCGCCATCCCGGTCGCGAACGCCCCTGTCAGCAGCAGCGTGCGCGCCCTCTCCCGCAACGAGTGGCCCTGGGCGAAGGACGCGATGCCGCGGGTGGCGGCGGACCGGTTGTACGCGGGCAGGATCACCCGGGGGTTGTGGGCGCTGGGCACCGGCAGGTACTGGGTGCCCCGGTCGCGGCGGACCCTCCGCCGCATGCCCCGGTCACCGGGCCCGAGCAGCCCGCCGCACGGCCACAGCACCGCCGCGAGGTCGGTCAGGTAGGTCGTCTCGCTGTTCACCGCAGACCTCCGCGTGTGCGCGCGGCCCGACCCCGGCCGGGCACCGGTGCGCCGTCCCGCCACAGCAGGGCGACGGCGACCATGGTGACGGCCAGCGGGGACATCAGCGCGACGTAGAAGAACATGTACCAGAACAGCAGCAGCACGGTCAGCAGGGCTCCTTGCCCCACCGGTGTGGAGGCGGCCCGGTAGCGCCACGCGACCCACGCGAAGAACCCGGTGGAGAGGGCGGTTCCCACCCATCCGGCCGTGATGAGGGTCATCCAGAGCTGCCCGGCGTTGCCGATGACGTGTTGACCGCAGCCGGGGCACTCCGGTGTGGGGCCGACCGCGATCGAACCGGAACTCCCCTGTGACTCCCGGGTGGTGCCCCAGCCCACGACGGGGGAGAGGTCGGCCGCCTCCAGGGACGCGGAGTTGGTGGCGGCCCGGCCGTCGTTGCTGTGCGGGTTGTCGGCACGCGTCCTGACCACGTCGGCGAGCGGGGACGCGGCCAGGACCAGCAGGGCGACCACGGCGGCGGCGGCGCAGGCGCCCACCAGCACCACCCGGCCCCGGCGCAGCGCGACCACGGCGCCGTAGGAGAGGGAGAGCGCCAGGCCCACCCACAGGGCCCGGTTGAGCGAGTACACGGCGGGGACCACCGACAGGGCGGCAGCCGTCAGCGCGCCCCAGCGGACCCAACCGGACCCCTGGACCACCCAGCCCACCACGAGCCACACCAGGAGCAGGGAGAGCATGTAGCCCCAGATGTTGGTGTACTCCCAGGGGGCCTTGGGGCGGGCCGAGTCGTACCCGAAGATGTCCATGACCTGCGCGGACGCGGGGTGGACGAGGGCCTGCACGTACGCGTCGGAGGCCAGACCCGCGGGCAGGAGGTACTCCAGCGGCGCGGTGAACTCGAAGCGGGGGGCGAGCAGGCCCAGGAAGCCGCCCGCGATCGTGGCCAGGCAGAGCACCGACAGTGCCCGCACGACGTCACCCGCGGGCAGCTCCCGTTCGGTCAGGTTGCCGACGTAGAGCAGCAGGACCGTCAGCACGAGGTAGTCGACCGCACGAAGAAGGGCACCGCCGTACCCACCGCTGTCCGGGATGGTGCCCGGCACCTCCAGCGGGACGAGGAGCAGCCCGAGCAGTGTCCACACCAGGAACAGGGCCCAGAGCCAGAACCCAGGGGGGACCCGCAGGCCCGCCGCGCGGTGGCGGCGGACGAGCTCGGCGGCCATCGGCACCGCGAACAGCCAGTACGCGAACTGCCCCATCCCCAGGGCCCACCAGAGCGGGTACCCGGCCAGCAGCCAGATCAGGGGGCGGCCGGCGGAGTGGGACGAGCGCGTCCGGAGGGGGACGAGCACGTCCGGGACGCCGGGGCTCCGTGCGGTCCAGGAGCCCGCGGTCCCGGCCGACCGGAGACCGCGGGCGGACATGCCTTCGGCCATCAGCGCCGTGCCCCGGACGCCGCGTCGGCGGGCTCGGGGCTCTCATCGGTGCCGTCGGCGTTCGCGGCGTCCGCGGAGCCCGCGGGGGCCGGTTCGGCGGGCTCGGACGTCTCGTTCCCGGTGGGGTCGGGACCGTCGGCGGCGTCGGAACTCGCGGCGTCCGGTTCGAGGCCCGCGGTCCCGTCCTGCGCGGTTGCGCCGGAGGCCGCGGAGGTCCCCGGGGCGGGTCCGGGTGACGGCCGGGGCGGCAGGACGGCGGTACCCGGGACGGGCACCCCGAACCTGTCGGCGAGGGTGAGCAGGCCGTCCAGGTCCACCCGCCTGGTGCGGCCCAGTTCGACCACGGGAAGCAGCAGGTCCGCCGACCCGGCCAGGGCGTGCGCGTCGGCGCGCTCGCTCACCGGGGCCACGGAGACGACCACGTACTCGGCGTTCGCGCGCAGCAGCCGCACCAGTTCCGTCATCGCTGTCCCCTGCACCGGCGCGGTGAGCCCGGGGCTCCCGTGGCGCAGGACGCGCAGGCGGGGCACGGCTTCGGGGCGCACCTCCAGGTCTGCGGGGTCCTCCCCCTCCAGCAGGGCCTCGGCCAGGCCGGGACCCTCCGGCAGGCCGAGCAGTTCGCCGACGGTGTCGGCCCCCGGGTCCGTGCACACCAGCAGGGTCTCCGAACCGGTGCGGGCCAGGGCCGCGGCCAGGTTGACGGCCGTCGCCGCGCCCGCACGGCCAGGGGTGCTCGCGGCGACCAGGAGGACGCGGCCCGGGCCCGGCCGGTCGTCGGCGGACCCCGCCGACTCGGCGAGGCCGGAGAGTTCCGCGATCTCCGCGGCTCCGGTGCCGCCGTCGGGTCCGCCCGCTCCCGGTGTCCGGCCCCTCCCGGGAGCGGCGACGCCGAGGTCGTCCGGGAGGCGGACGCGGGCGCGTAGCAGGTGCGCGAACTCGTTGACCCGCTGACCGCCTTCCTCCCCGTCGGCCAGCAGACCGGGGGAGCGGACGTCCGGGGACGACCGGGGCGGGTGCGCGGACAGGTCGAGCAGAACCGGCAGCCGCCCGATCCGGGCGGTCTCCTCGGTGTCGCGCAGAAGCGGGTCGAGGCGGTCGCGGACCACGGCCGCGAGCAGGCCCGCGACCAGTCCGAGGGCAGCGCCGCCGACCAGCCACAGGGCCGGCACCGGGCTGCTCGCCCTCTCCGGGAGCCCTGCCGGGGTGATCACGGTGCCGGGGCGGACCGTCTCCTGGAGGGCGCTGAGCGGGCTGATCCCGTTGCCGAGGTCGGTGATCTCCTGGCGCAGCGCGTCTGCCCGGGCCGTGTCGCCGGGGGAGCGCGCGTCGCCGCCGGGCACCTCGGCGAGGGCCTCGTAGCGGTTCTCCTGCTCCGCGCGCAGCGCCTCCAACTGGCTGCTGACCAGGTCCTGTGCCTGGGCGCGGCGCAGATCGAGGTAGGCGTCCGCGTAGGCCTGCGCGCCCGCCTGCGCGGCCTGCGGGCTCCCCGCGGAGTAGCGGATCTCCAGCACGTTGCTGTTGGGCGGCACGCTCACCTCGACGCGCTCGCGCAGTTCGTCCGCGGCCGGTGCGGGCCCGGGGCCGGTGTCGGCCAGGGTCTGCGCGACGGCGGCCGACACCCGCTCCGACACCAGGACCTGCGCCTCGGTGTCGAGGTTGACGCCCCCGGCCAGACGGCCGGACTGCTCCCCCGTGAACTGCCCCAGTCCGGTGGGCTGCACCTGGACCGCCGCGGCGGAGGTGTAGGTGGAGGGCAGGCCGAGGACCCCGGCGGTGGCGAGGACCAGCCCGCCGAGCACCCCGGCGCCGACCAACCTCCAGCGGCGGCGCAGCAGCGCCGTGTACTCCCTGAGTTCCGGTCCGGACGAGCCGGGGACGTCGCTGTCCATCGAGTCCTCTCCGCGCATGCGTGGGCAATACTTTTAGTAAACGATTGAATACTAACCGTAGTCACCCTGGGTGTGGTCGACCCTCGGGAAGCGGCGGATCCAGGGTGTCGGGGACGGGAGGACCCGGTCCCCGCGCGGGAACACGCGTGCGCGTGTGCGAGGGGGCGGAGGGAGACCTCCGGCCCCTCGCACAGGGTCAGGAAGGGCGCCCGTGCCGCGACCGATGCGCGGGTGCGACGGGCGGGGACGCGGGCCGCGGTGCTGCGGGCGGCAACCGCGAGGGGCCGCCTCCGCAGGGGGCGGCGGGACGGCCCGTCAGGCGGCGATCACCGTGGACGGGAGCCCGGTGGACGACTCCCACGCCTCGTCGCACACCTCCTGGCTCGACACCGTGTGCGCGCGGGCCGAGCAGTCCCGAAAGTCCGTCACCTGGTCCCGGTACACCACGAAGACCGAGGTCAGCGCCAGCGACACCACGATGCCGACCACTCCCACGAGCACGCTCAGCAGCGCCCCGGGCGCCTGGGTGCGGTTCTCTCTCGCCGCCCGCCGGGCCCGGAATCCCTGGACGACCCCGAACACGGACAGCACGGCACCGTAGGGAGGGAGCAGCAGGCCGGCCGCCCCGAAGAACAGGCCCCACAGGCCGCCTCGTTCGACTCTGGGAGGCTGCCCCTCGGTTCGCGGTTCCGGACTGTTGTCGGTCAAGGTTCTCTCCTTACGGACGCCCCGCCGGGGCGTGGTGGCCCGCTCCCGCCTGTGCGGGGCGTGCCGGGTGTCTGCGGTCCCGGGGCTGGTCCGGGGGGCGTAGAGGCCCCCGTCACAGTGGTGCCAACGCCCACTCCCCGTGGGTAGACGCTACCCGGCCCGATAGGGTGGGCACGCGGACGGGCCGAGCGGGCCCGACCGTCGCCCGGAACTGCCCCCGGAGGCTGCTCCACGGGGTGCGGGCGGGTCGCCCCCACGCGACGCCGGGCCCGACCCCGGCGACCATGCGGGGCGTACGCGACCTCCGGATGCTGCGCCGTCCCCCGGCGCCCCCGGAGACCGGGAGACCCCTCCCGCACCGTTCTCTACACACTGGGAGAAGCATTTGTCCGCGCGAGTTGTGGTCCTCCTATCGGGCACGGGCAGCAACATGGCCGCCCTGCTGGAGGCGGCCGGGGATCCCGGCTACGGGGCGACCGTCGTCGCCGTCGGAGCCGACCGCAGAGGGACCCGCGGCATCGAGCTCGCGGAGGAGGCCGGGGTGGCGACCTTCGTCGCGCACTTCCGCGACTACGGCGACCGCGCCCAGTGGAACGCCGCCATGGCCGACCACATCAGCGGTTTCGAGCCAGACCTGGTGGTCTCGGCCGGGTTCATGAGGATTCTCGGGCCCGCCGTCGTCGGCAGCCACCCCGCGGTCAACATCCACCCGGCGCTCCTCCCCTCCTTCCCCGGCGCGCACGCGGTGCGTGACGCGCTCGCCCACGGTGTCCGCATCACCGGCACCACCATCCACTTCCTCGACGAGGGCGTCGACTCCGGGCCGATCATCGACCAGGTCGCGGTTCCCGTCGAGGACGACGATGACGAGTCCAGCCTCCACGAGCGCATCAAGACCGTGGAGCGGCGGATGCTGGTCGACACGGTCGGCCGCCTCGCCCGCGAGGGCTGGACCATCGACGGCAGGCACGTGCGGTTCGGCCGCACCGACCAGAGCGTCGCCGACGCGACCGAAACGAAGGAGAACCGGTGACCCAGCAGGCCATCAGGCGTGCGCTGATCAGCGTGTACGACAAGACCGGGCTGGAGGAGCTGGGCATCGGCCTGGCCGAGGCCGGGGTGGAGATCGTCTCCACGGGCTCCACGGCCGCGCGGCTGCGCGACGCGGGCATCCCCGTCACCCCGGTGGAGGACGTCACCGGCTTCCCCGAGATCATGGAGGGCCGGGTCAAGACCCTGCACCCGTCCGTGCACGCGGGTCTTCTCGCCGACCAGAACAACCCCGAGCACGTCGCCACGATCGAGGAGCTGGGCATCGCCCCCTTCGACCTGGTCGTGGTCAACCTCTACCCCTTCCAGGAGACCGTCGCCTCGGGCGCCTCCGAGTCCGAGTGCATCGAGAAGATCGACATCGGCGGTCCCGCCATGGTGCGCGCCTCCGCCAAGAACCACGCGAGCGTCGCGGTCGTGGTCGACCCGGCCGCCTACGGCGCCACCCTGGAGGCGGTCCGCGACGGCGGGTTCACCCTGGAGCGGCGCAAGCGCCTGGCCGGCCTCGCCTTCCAGCACACCGCCACCTACGACGCGGCCGTCGCCGGTTGGTTCTCCGGCGCCTACGCCCCCGACGAGCAGACCGCCGAGTCGGGCCGGCCGGGCTTCCTCGGCGTCGGCTACCGGCGCCAGGACGTGCTCCGGTACGGCGAGAACCCGCACCAGCAGGCGGCCCTCTACACGGTCGAGGGGGCGCCCGCCACCGGCCTGGCCGGCGCCGAGCAGCTGCACGGCAAGGCCATGTCGTACAACAACTACGTGGACGCCGACGCCGCGCTGCGCGCCGCCCACGACTTCGACGAGCCGTGCGTGGCCATCATCAAGCACGCCAACCCGTGCGGCATCGCGGTCGGCTCCGACAACGCGGAGGCCCACCTCAAGGCCCACGCCAGCGACCCGGTCTCGGCGTACGGCGGCGTCATCGCCACCAACCGCCCCGTGGGTGCGAAGCTCGCCGCACAGGTCGCCGACATCTTCACCGAGGTCGTCGTCGCCCCGGCCTTCGAGCCCGAGGCCGTCGAGATCCTCACCCGCAAGAAGAACATCCGGCTGCTGGTCGCCGACGCGGACGGGTTCGGCGCCGGGGTCGAGAACCGCCAGATCAGCGGCGGCCTGCTGGTGCAGACGCGGGACATGATCGACGCCCCCGGGGACGACCCGGCCGAGTGGACCCTGGCCAGCGGGGACGCCGCCGACGAGGCCACCCTGGCGGACCTGGCGTTCGCGTGGAGGGCGGTGCGCTCGGTCAAGTCCAACGCCATCCTGCTCGCCTCCGGCGGCGCGACCGTCGGCGTCGGCATGGGCCAGGTCAACCGCGTGGACTCCGCGGGGCTGGCCGTCACCCGTGCGGGGGACCGGGCGAGCGGCTCGGTGGGCGCCAGCGACGCGTTCTTCCCGTTCGCGGACGGGCTCCAGATCCTCCTCGACGCCGGTGTGAAGGCGGTCGTCCAGCCGGGCGGCTCCGTCCGCGACGAGGAGGTCGTCGCCGCGGCCAAGGCCGCGGGGGTGACCATGTACTTCACCGGCACCCGCCACTTCTTCCACTGAGTCCGCTTCACAGCAGCGAGGGGTAACGCATGAGCGCGATCGTTCTGGACGGCAAGGCCGTCGCGAAGTCCATTCGCGAGGAGCTCACCGAGCGGGTGGCGAAACTGCAGGCCAGGGGCGTCACCCCCGGCCTGGGCACGGTGCTGGTCGGGGACGACCCGGGCAGCCACTCGTACGTGCGCGGCAAGCACCGCGACTGCGCCCAGGTGGGCATCGCGAGCATCCGCCGCGACCTGCCGGGGACCGCCACGCAGGAGGAGGTGGAGCGGGCCGTCCACGAGCTCAACGCGGACCCGGCCTGCACCGGTTACATCGTGCAGCTGCCCCTGCCCAGGGGCCTGGACGAGAACCGGGTCCTCGGCCTGATCGACCCGGTCAAGGACGCCGACGGCCTCCAGCCCGTCAACCTGGGCAAGCTGGTCCTGATGGAGGAGGCGCCGCTGCCGTGCACCCCGCGCGGCATCGTCGAGCTCCTCCGCCGCTACGAGGTACCGGTCAAGGGCGCCGAGGTGGTCGTGGTCGGACGCGGGGTCACGGTGGGCCGCCCCCTCGGGCTCCTGCTCACCCGCCGCTCCGAGAACGCGACCGTCACCCTGTGCCACACCGGCACCCGTGACCTGGCCGCGCACACCCGGAACGCCGACATCGTCGTGGCGGGCGCGGGCGTGCCCGGACTGATCACCGGGGACATGGTCAAGCCCGGCGCGGCCGTGCTGGACGTCGGGGTCTCCCGCACCGAGGCCGGGCTGGTCGGCGACGTCGCCCCGGACGTGGCCGACGTCGCCGGGTACCTGTCCCCGAACCCCGGAGGTGTCGGCCCGATGACCCGGGCGATGCTGCTGGTGAACGTGGTGGAGGCCGCCGAGAGGCAGGCCGCCGCCGCGGTCTGACCGCGCGAACGGGCACGGGGGCGGTCGCGGAGGGATCCGCGGCCGCCCCTCCGCGTGCCCGGGGCCGTGTCGTTTTGCGGGGACCGAGGACTCCGGAGGCGCCCGGCCGTCCGGGCCCGGCCCCGTGGCGGAGCCGGGGCCGGCCGGCCGGTCAGCTGGCCCGGCGGCTCGAACCGCTCACCGGCATCGGCCGGACCAGGCCCAGGGCCACGACCTCGTTGGCCAGCCGGGTTCTGCGGTTCTGCCCTTCGGGGATGCGGAACTTCTGGTAGAGGCGCAGCAGGTGCTGCTTGACGGCCGCCTCGGTGACGACCAGGGCTTCGGCGATGTCGCGGGCGGTGGCCGGGGCGACGAAGGCCTCCTCGGAGAGGGCGGGCCGGCACAGCGCGTTCAGCACGTCCAGCTCCCGGCGGGTGAGCTCAGGGGCGGCACCCCGGCGCAGCTCGATGTCGGGGCTGATCTGCTCGCGGGGCAGTCCGCCGACCCGGCAGCGCGCGGTGCCGAAACTCACCACGTCGCCCTCGTCGAGGACCCGGCGGGCGATGGGGCGGCCGTTGACGCGGGTGCCGTTGCGCGACAGTCCCAGGTCGACCACGTAGACGTAGGGTCCGCGGCGGACCAGTTCGGCGTGCAGCTGCGAGACGCTCGGATCGTTCAGCCGGACGTCGGCGCCCTCGCCACGGCCGACCGTGGTGACCTCGCCGGTGAGCTGACGGATGTCCCCGGTCTCTTCGACCCGGATGTAGGGCCCGTCCACGGTGACTCCTCCCGGGCTGGGGTGACGCTGCCGGTGGGGGTGGGCGCGACGGTGGGGGAGGGGTGGCTGTCGAGGGGCGGGGGTTCGGTCAACGTGTTGAGTGGGCTTCATGGGGGTGGTCCTCGCTCACCGGTGCACTCATCTCCAGCTGGGTTACCCGGCAGCCACGCGTTCTACGCGCTTACTCCGGAGTTAGACGGATAAGGCGCGGAATTACGGCTGTGTGGCCGAACCGGGCCCGGGAAAAGGACAGGGCCCACGGGTCCCGAGGACTGGTCCGTTTCAGTGAGCCCTGGGGTTGGCGGCGACGCGGATCACTACAATGGGCCGTGTCTCCCCGGACGGAACGGAGCGTTTCGGGCGCAGCACCGCCGGAGCCACCAGGAACATGAGCCGTTCCCGGGGTGGTTCGGTTTCGGACACCCCCTCTCCAACGGGTGGCCGATCTGTGCCAGTTCCGGGAGGACCGTGAACGGAGCCGCGCGGCGGCCAGGCAACTTCGGAAGCGAACGGGTCGGGACGCGGTGGACAGGGTGGGACCCAAAGGCCGGGCAGGACACGTGGGACGGACGGACGTGGCGGACACGGGCACAGGTCAGGACGGGGTACCCGGCGGGGTCGGCCCCGCCGAGGGGGCGCCCGGAG
>NZ_JBHXQY010000102.1:0-24187 GCF_042716955.1 Nocardiopsis sp. NPDC058631
GAGCGCATCAGCGCTCCGCCCCCGCCGTTCTCCGCTGCCGGGTACCGGCCGGTTCAGCTCCCGTTGACGACCGTCGCGGCGGGGGCCGCCCCGGCGGCTCCTGCCGCGAGCAGTTCACGGCGGCGCGCCTCGAACCTGCGCGTGTCCTTCCACAGCCGCAGCACCAGGACGACCTCGAAGAAGGCCAGCGCCAGGACCGAGAACACGGCGGTCGGGATGATCAGGCTGTTCAGCGGGGTGAAGAGGGCGAGGACCACCGTCATCGGGGCCACCACGCACAGGAACATCTCGAACTCGATGCCGCTGAAGAGGTGGGGCCGCACCCTGTTCCGGAGCAGGAAGTCGCGCACCCGCGGGTAGAAGCCGGTCGGGGCCGGGGCGTCCGGACGTGCGGGGGCGTCCGCCATCTCGTCGTCCTCCGGGTCGGCGTCGCCGAGCCCCGGCGTCCTGGGACGCCGCGCGTCGGTGTCACCGGACAGCTCGGCGAGGGTCAGCTGCATGGCCCGGCGGGTCTTGGCGACCTGGGACCCGTTGAGGTAGCGCAGCAGGTCGAAGAAGACCACGACCGGCGCCACGATCAGGTAGGCGGCGTTCCCGGTGACCGCCCACTGCGTGACGAGCAGCGCCATGACACACCCGAAGAACCGGATGCGGTCGAACACGAAGTCGACCCAGCTCCCGAAGACGGACCCGTTTCCCTTGAGGCGGGCGATCTTGCCGTCCATGCAGTCCAGGACGAAGCTGAGGTGGAACAGGAGCCCGCCCAGCACCAACCAGGCCCAGCCCGTGCCCTCGACGAGGACCGGGGCCACGAAGCACAGGGCGGAGAGCAGTCCGAGGACACCGGCGCCCAGCGTCAGCTGGTTGGGGGTGATGTTGGTGCGGTTCGCGGTCCAGACCACGAGACGCCCTGCGAGGGGATCGACCAGGAAGACCGTCCACCAGGCGTCCTTCGCCTTGTAGGTCTCTTCCTTGACTTGCGCGAACGTGAAACGCGGCATGCGGGCTCTCCAGGAGGGCACACTCCCCCCGGAGCTCCGGCCGCTCCACCGTTCAACGAAGCGCTGACCAGGGCAGGGGAAAGGGCTGTGTCGGCGGGAATCGAGTCATCATGCCAGACCGAGGGGCGTCCGACCTAATCGGTGACGGCATACTTGACTGGTAAGAGGGGGATCAACAGGCGGCCGTGTGCGGAGCAGCGGATGGTCCACCCCCTTCGGTCTCGACCGAGGTAGAGGCATTGCGTTTTCTCAACGACCAGGTCCCGCAGCAGGACCTGACCTACAGCGACGTGTTCATGGTCCCGAACCGGAGCTCGGTGGGCTCCCGGCTCAGCGTGGACCTGTCGTCCCCGGACGGAACCGGCACCACCATCCCCCTGGTCGTGGCGAACATGACGGCGGTCGCCGGACGCCGCATGGCCGAGACCGTCGCCCGGCGCGGCGGCATCGCGGTCATCCCGCAGGACATCCCCATCGAGGTGGTGACCGACGTCGTCTCCTGGACCAAGCAGCGGCACCTGGTCCACGACACCGCGATCACCCTCAACCCGGCCAGCACGGTGGGTGAGGCCCTCAACCTGCTGCCCAAGCGTGCGCACAACGCCGTGATCGTGGTCGACGGGGCCCGCCGCCCCGTCGGCGTGGTCACCGAGGCCGACTGCGCGGGCGTCGACCGCTTCGCCCAGCTGCGCGACGTCATGTCCACCGAGCTGCTGACCATCCCCGCGGACACCGAGCCGCGGGAGGCCTTCGGGAAGCTGCACGACTTCCGCCACCGGCTCGCACCGGTCGTGGACGACAACGGCGCCCTGGTCGGCGTGCTCACCCGCACGGGCGCCCTGCGCTCCACTCTGTACACGCCCGCCGTGGACTCGGAGGGCCACCTGCGCGTGGCCGCCGCCGTGGGCATCAACGGCGACGTGGCGGGCAAGGCCGCCGAGCTGCTGGCCGCCGGTGCCGACACCCTGGTCATCGACACCGCGCACGGCCACCAGGAGAAGATGCTCTCCGCCATCGCCAAGGTGCGGGCCCTCGCCCCGAAGGTGCCGATCGTGGCGGGCAACATCGTCACCGCCCAGGGCACCCGCGACCTCATCGAGGCCGGCGCCGACATCGTCAAGGTCGGTGTGGGACCGGGCGCGATGTGCACCACCCGCATGATGACGGCCGTGGGCCGGCCCCAGTTCTCCGCCGTTCTGGAGTGCGCCGAGGCCGCGGCCGACCTGGGCGGGCACGTGTGGGCGGACGGCGGAGTACGCCACCCGCGCGACGTGGCCCTCGCCCTGGCGGCGGGTGCGTCCAACGTGATGGTGGGCTCCTGGTTCGCCGGGACCTACGAGTCGCCGGGCGACGTGATGCGCGACGCCGAGGGGCGGCAGTACAAGGAGAGCTTCGGCATGGCCTCGGCCCGCGCGGTCCGGCTGCGCACCGCCGACGACTCCCCGTTCGAGCGGGCGCGCAAGGCCCTGTTCGAGGAGGGCATCTCCACGGGCCGCATGTACCTGGACCCGGAGCGGCCCAGCGTGGAGGACCTGATCGACCAGATCATCGCGGGTGTGCGCAGCTCGATGACGTACGCGGGCGCCACCTCGCTGGAGGAGTTCCGCGAGCGCGCCGTGGTCGGCGTGCAGAGCGCCGCCGGCTACAACGAGGGACGGCCGGTCCCCACCAGCTGGTAGGCCCCGGCGCGGGGACGCCCGGGGCAGCCGGGCGTCCCGGGCGCGGGTCCGCCGGACCGGCTCGGGCCCGTCCGGCGTCCACGTGCTCGGGCCGTGCGCCGGGCCCCGCGGGACTACTCCCCGGCGGCGAGGACCGCCTTGCGGTGCTCGCCGCACAGGCGGTCGGCGTGCCGGACCGGCTCGGGCACGCGGTACTTCGGTGACAGGCGCAGCACCAGCTCCGCCGAGCCCTCCAGGTCCACGCGGTGCCCCACGGACACGTAGACGGGCTTGACGCCCGTGCGGGTGCGCAGGACGCGCCCGATCACCTCGGCGCCCTCCCGCTCCAGCGCGGACGAGTCGGGGACCACCTCCGACCGGCCGGCCACCATGGGCGTCCACGCCCCGCGTTCGTTCCCCGGCACGGAGTGCTTGCCGTACAGGACGGACTTGGCCGAGCCGACCACCGGCAGGTCCAGCAGGACTCCCAGGTGGGAGGCGATCCCGAAGCGGCGCGGGTGCGCCAGGCCGAACCCGTCGCACAGGTACACGTCGGGTGTCGTCCGCAGCGCGCCCAGGGCCTCCAGGACCGGCGGCAGCTCACGGAAGGCGAACAGCCCCGAGATGTAGGGGAACGTCGGCTCGGAGGAGATCGCGACGGACTCCACGACCTCCAGGGTCCGGGTGTCCAGGATGACGGCCGCCGCCGACAGCGCGGAGTTGTCCGTGGCGTAGCTGACGTCCAGCCCGGCCACCAGCCGTACGGCGTCCGGGTCCAGCGGTTCGACCCGCACGCGGTCCGCCAGGGCGCGCTGGCGCGCGACGGCTTCCCGCGGGTCGGCGGGCCAGTTCTCGGGGTCGTCCAGGACCCGTGCGACCCGTTCTGCGATCTCCGACATCATGTCCCCCCGTTCGCGCGGTCCGACTCCGCCCGTCCATCCAACCGTACGCGGACGGGGGCCGTACCGCCGCTGGGACGGCCTCGGCCCCCGACCGGGTCGGGGACCTCGAACCGCTCCCCGTTCGCGGGCACGCCGACGCCCCGCCAGGTGAAGGGGATCCCCTGGCCGAGGTCGGGGTCGGCCCGGTCCATCAGCTGGAAGTGCAGGTGCGGCTCGGTGGAGTTGCCGGAGTTGCCGCACAGCGCGAGCGTCTGGCCGGTCCGGACGCGGTCGCCCTCGCGCACCTTCAGCGAACCGCGCCGGACGTGGGCGTAGAGGGCGAAGACGCCGCCGCCCAGGTCGAGGACGACGTGGTTGCCGACCACGGGTCCGGCTCCGCCGAGGCTGCGGACCGCCCCCTCCACGAGCAGGTAGGCGAGCGCCGGGTAGGAGTTGCGGCTCAGGTGGTCGCGGCGGTGGTCGCGGGCGTGGACGACCACGGCGTCCGCCACGGCCAGCAGGGGTTCGCCGAAGGTCGGGAAGTCCCGGTTGTGCCGGACCGGCGGCCACCAGCCGAAGGCCGGGCGCTCCTCGGAGTCCGTCAGGACGTCGATCGCGTACTCCTGGCCGTAGGCGCGGGTGCCGTGGCTGGGGACGCGGTCGGCCGGGCTGTTCATGGCCAGCCAGGCCCCGCTGAGCGGTGGGGCCACCTCGACGGCTTCCGGCGGCGTGTTCCGGCGCGCGAGGCGGCCGAACAGCAGGGTCAGTGTTCCCAGCACCAGGAACACCGCCAGGGCGGCCACGTTCCACCACCCCGAGAAGTCCAGGAGCGGGCGGGTGAGGACCACCCCCAGGATCACGACGACGCTCCACTGGACGAGGAGTCCGCACACCCTGGCCGCCGATCGCATGGCTTTCCTCCGTCCGGGCGGATCCGTACCGCCCTTCGATGTCTCTTGAGTTTACGTAATTACGGATTTACGCACAAACGCGACCCGAGCACAAGGGCCCGGTGCGAGCACGGCGCGGAACCCCGCACTCCGCGCTGTGCGACACCCCACAGCACCGGACGTACGACCGGGAGGTCGCGGCGCAGTACCGTGGACCCGCCAGTTTTGCACTGACTGGTCAGTTCAAAAAGAGGGGGTGCAGGTATGCGTCGGGCCACCGGAGCTCGTGTCCGGGCCGAGGGCGTCACGCTCGCCACACGCGAGGGTCCCGTCTACACCGGGGTCGAGTTCGTCGCCCGGCCGGGCACGCTCACGGTCTTCCAGGCCGACTCGGGAGGCGGCCGCAGCGCACTGCTCCTGACCCTGACCGGCAGGATGCGGCCGTCGGAGGGGACCGTGTACGTGGACGGCCACGAGCTGCCCCGGCGGGCCCGCAGGGTCCGGCGGATCAGCTCCCTCGGCCTGATGGACGACGTCAACGCGCTCGACGAGCGCCTCCGGGTACGCGAACACCTCTCCGAGGGACTGCTCCTGCGGATGCGCCCCGCGGCGCGGGGTCTGGCCGACGAGGTCATGGAGGCCGCCGACCTGGGCACCCTGGACCGCCGAACCCTGGTCAAGGACCTGTCCATGCTCGAACGGCGGCGCCTCGGAGTCGCCCTGGCCCTGCTCGCCGAACCCCGGCTGCTGGCCGTGGACGACGTCGACGGCGGGCTGAGCGGCGAACACCGGGCCGCCATGTGGCTCACCCTCGCCCGGCTGGCGGCGGAGGGTCTCACCGTGATCGCCACCTGCGCCGACGCCGAGGAGCTGGACACCGTCGCCGGGCAGGACACCCGGGGACCGATCCCGATCCGCCAGGGCCCCGGGCACGGGCCGGACGGCGGCGAGGGCACGACCGGCGACGACGGGGCCACCGGTCCGGGGACGGTCCGCGTCCGCGACCTCCTCGGCCGCCGGAGGGACGGTGACGACCATGAACAGGCATAAGAGGGGCAGACCGCGCATGCGGCCCTTCGCCGTGCCCCGGCTCGGCCTTCTCACCATGCGCTCCTTCCTTCGCTCCCCGCTGCCCACCGCGGCGCTGGCGGCGCTCATGCTCATCCCGCTGCTCTACTCCGGCATGTACCTGTGGTCCTTCTGGGACCCGTTCGGCAGGATGCAGCACCTGCCCGTGGCGCTCGTCAACGAGGACCGGCCCGTCGAGGTGGACGGCAGGGAGATGGACGCCGGCGGCGAGCTCGCCGACACCCTCCTGGACCGCGGGGACCTCGACTGGCACCTGGTCGACGCGGACGAGGCCGCGCACGGGGTCGCCGAGGGGGACTACTACGTCTCCCTCACCATCCCCCCGCGCTTCAGCGAGGACCTCTCCTCGCCCTCCCGCGACCGGGAGGCACCGGTCCAGGCCATGTTGGAGGCGCACTACAACGACTCCAACAGCTTCATCGTGCGCCAGCTGGCGGGAAGCGCCTTCGAGGAGGTCCGCGACGCCGCCGCGGCGTCGGCGATCAGCGACTACCTCGACGAGATCTTCGTCGGCTTCAACCGGATCCACGGGGAGACCGAGGACGCCGCCGAGGGGGCCGACGAGCTGTCCGGCGGCGCGGACAGCGCGGAGGAGGGTTCCGGTGAACTGTCCACGGGCGTGGACGACGCGCACTCCGGGGCCGGATCGCTGAGCAGTGGCCTGGACGAGCTCCACACCGGCTCGCAGTCCCTCGCCGAGGGTGCGGGTACCGCCTCGGAGGAGGTCTCCACCCAGGTGGAGAAACTGGACGAGCTGGCCGACGAGTGGCTCCCCCAACTGGACGAGGACGTCCCCGCGATCCAGGAGCGCGCCGAGACGGCCGCCGAGGTCACCGGTGCCCTGTCCACGGCCCTGGAGGAACTGCCCGAGGACATCGACACCGACGGACTCGCCGAGGTCGACACGAGGCTGGCCTCCCACCTCCGGGACAACCCGGAGCTGGAGACCGAGGACCCCGAGCTGTACACGCTGCTGCGCGACCTCCAGGAGGCCATGGGCACCGCCCTGTCCGTGGCCGGGTACGTCGACGACAACAGGGACGACATCGAGGCGGCCGCCGAGGAGGCCGCCTCGCTGAGCGAACAGGCGGCGGCGCTCTCCGAGGACCTCCCCGACATGGTGGACCGGGCCGAGGAGGCCCGCGACGAGGTCGACGAGCTGGACGAGGGGCTGGCAGAACTCGCCACCGGCTCCGCCGCGCTGCGCGACGGGCTGGCGGACGCCTCGGAGGGCGCCTCGGACCTGGATTCGGGCCTGGGCCGGCTCAGCGGCGGTGCGGGCGACCTGCACGAGGGGCTGGGCGAGCTGGCGTCGGGTTCCGGCGAACTCGCCGAGGGGCTCGGAGAGGGCGCTGGTGAGATCCCCACCTACTCCGACCAGGGGCGCAGCGACGCGGCCGGCATGATGAGCGAGCCCATCCGTCTGGACAGCGAGATCGCCAACGAGTCCCCGAACTACGGGTCGGGGTTCGCCCCGTTCTTCGTCCCGCTGTCCCTGTGGGTGGGAGCGATGGTGGTGTTCATGGTGCTGCCCGCCCTGTCCTCCCGTGCTCTGGCGTCCTCGGCCCCCTCCTGGCGGGTCGCCCTCGCCGGACGGGTCGTACCGCTGCTGCTCGGCGCGGGCCAGGTGGCGGTCATGCTGGGCGCGCTGCACCTGTTCCTGGGCCTGCAGGCCCAGAACTGGCTTCTGGTCATCGCGTTCCTGCTGCTGACCTCGGCCGCGTTCACCGCCGTGGTGCAGTACCTCAACGTCCGGTTCGGGGCCGCGGGCCGTGTGATCGCCCTGGCCCTCCTGGTGCTCCAGCTGACCTCGGCGGGCGGCACGTACCCGATCGAGACCAGTCCGGGGTTCTTCCAGGCCATCGGCCCCTACCTGCCGCTGTACTGGGGTGTGACGGCGATGCGCAACCTGCTCGGGGGCGGCGACATGACACTGGTGTGGACGGCCTTCGGCGTGATGGGCCTGTGGCTGGTGGTTCCGCTGCTGCTCACGTGGCTGGCCGTGGACCGCAGACGGGTGTGGACGATGACCTCCCTCTACCCCGCGCTGAAGCTGTGAGGACCCGACGTGGCGCAACCAGCGCCGATACGGGCAGAATGGGCCCGATGAGCCCGAGCAACGAAGGTCCGAGAGGCGGACGCCGAGAGGCGACCAGGCACCGCCTGTTCGAGGCTGCGGTCAACCTGATCTCCGAGCAGGGGTACGGCGCCACGACGGTGGACGAGATCGCCGAGCGAGCCGGGGTCGCCAAGGGCACCGTCTACTACAACTTCGGCGGCAAGAGCGAGTTGTACACGGCGCTGATGGAGTGGGGGGTGACGCGGCTCGCCGACACCCTGAAGGGCGCGGTCGTCCCCTCCGCGTCCCCCGCGGAGGGACTCACCGCGGTCCTGCGCGCGGGGGTGGTGTTCATCGGCGAGCACGAGGCCCTCGCCCGGCTCCTCATGGCGGAGGCCTGGCGTACCAACCGGGCCTGGTACGCCACCGTCCGCCAGATCCGCACCGAGGCGATCGGGGTCATCTCCGGCCAGCTGGAGCGGTTGGCCGCCGAGGGGGCTCTGCGCCCGGGCCTGGACACGGGGCTGGCGGGGTCCGCCCTGTTCGGCATGGTGGTGACCGTGGCCCTGGACTGGCGCACGCTCCAGCCGCAGCGGCCGGTCGAGGAGATCCACGCGACCCTGGCCCACGTGGCCGAGGGCCTGGTCGGCGCACCCGCGCCCGGGTCGAACAACGCCTGAGAGGACGCCCCCCATGGCCGAGCTGTATCCGCTGCTCCCCCTCGTGGCCGGAGCCGTGATCCTCTGGCTCGTAGCGCGGGACACACGCCTCGAACTGCGGCTGGTCCGCTACGGGATGCGCGCCAAGGGCCGGGTGATCGGCTACAACGAGACCTCGACAGCCTCGCGCATGATCGTGCAGTTCCGTACGGAGGAGGGCCAGGAGGTGCACGCCGAACACGAGAACACCGGCTGGACGGCCTCCCGCGCAGGGGAGATCGTCACGGTCGCCTACGATCCGGACGATCCCGCGCTGGCGCGCATCGTCTCCGCGCCGTGGCTGAGCCACTGGGTGCGGGGGCTGTTCGGCGGACTGGGCGCGATCCTGGTGTGCACCGGGCTCCTCCTGGGCTACCTGGAGTGGCGTTAGGCCGCCCGGCGACCCCTCCTCGTCCTCACGGAGTCCTCGGGCGGCACGGGTCCGGTTCGGGGAGGAGCCGCTGGCCAGGTCCTGTCGCGGGCCCGGCTCCGGCCAGGGCCCCCTCGCGGGGTTCGGAGTAGCGGACCAGCCGTGAGGGCAGTCCTCCGTCCAAGGTGGAACGGGTGCGCACACGCACCCCGCACAACAGGTCCGCCAGTCCCGCCCCGTCGGGGCGGACCAGGGCGCCCGCGGCGTGCGCCGCGACCACGGCGAGCGCGACCCAGGGCAGCCCCAGGGTGAGGAGGACGGCGGCCGGCACCTGGAGCAGGAGGGTCCGGAGGAGGACCCGCCGACGGGACGCGGGGCGCGGGAGCTCCCGCTCGCCCAGCCCCAGTCCGACGGCGGCCCGGCCCGGTGTGGCGCGGTCGCGCCGCAGTTGGGGCAAGGCGACGGCGCCCACGAAGGCCAGTCCGAGGAACACGACCGTCCGGGCGCGGCCGTCCTGGCCGGGGCCCACGACGTCGTAGGCGTGCAGCAGGGCGACCAGCGCGGCCGACCCGAACCACCACAGGCCGAGGTCGAGCAGGGTGCCCGCCATGCGCCGGCCGAGGCCGGGGGCGACGCGGTCGGGTACGGCGACGGGCCACCCCCTGGCGAGGCCACCGGGCCACAGGGGCAGGAGCAGGCGGGCGGCCAGCCACCCGGCCAGGACCCCCGCCACGCCCAGCGCGACCAGCCGGGGAGAGGTGGGCGCGTAGCCGCACGGATACAGACCGAGGACCCCGGTCGCACGCACCACGCCGACGGACGCGGCGAGCGCCGCGCCGACCAGGAGGGTGACCACCGGGCCCCGCCGGAAGCGGTAGCGGGCCAGGAGGCCGACCGGCACGAAGAGCCCGAACGCGAGGGCGAGGCTCCCGGCCGTGTGTGCCGCGCCGGCCCCGCCTCCCGTGGAGGCTCCTCCGATCGGCGCCGTGAACCCACCGCCCGTGGCGCCGCCCGGGCCTCCTGTGCACAGTCCGTCGACGGAGGCGGGCAGCGGCCAGACCGCGTAGGCCGCCAGGGCCGCCCCCGCGACCAGAGCGGCCGCCGTGAGAGTCCCCGGCCAGCCGTGCGGCCACCCGTAGCGCCGGTGCTGTCCGCGCAGGTACAGAGCGGCGCCGGCGACCACCAGCAGCGGTACGACGGCGAGCGCCACCTCGATGGCGGCCTGTCCCCCGCCGAACGGTCGACCCATGATGCTTCCCCTGTCCTCCGGCCGTGTCGGTGCCATCGCTCCCGGCCTCCGGGCGCTCCGGCGTTCCGATGCCCTCGGACTCCCCGTCCGCGTGGCCCTTCCCGGCTCCGGGCCGCAACGCTAGTACGCTCCGTTGCCGGGTGGGGACCGAACAACGACTTCGGCCGCCTCCGTCCTGACCCGGGACCGGCTCACCGTGCTGCCCCGGGCACCCCGGAGTTGTCACGCGAAACAGGGTGGACGCGCACTCTCTGCCATATGTGACTTTTGTCCCATTGTCACCATTTATTCACAGCAGGCGACAGCAGTACCCCTGGGCGAAGGGTGGACATTCGCCGCCTTCATGGCAGACTGCCTTGACCAACCCGGATATTTCGGCGCTTCACGTGCGAGATACGATCCCCAACGCCGAAAAGCCGCGCTTGTAGTTACCCTGCGGTACGTCCCGCGTCGAGAACCCCCGACGGACGCCGCCCGCGGGGCAGGAGGCCGCGCACAGACAGGCCAAGAGGTGCCCCCACGACACCCGGCCTCTCGCGGCCCCGCACCGCAACCACCAGACCGAAGACGCGGATCGACAGGAGAACCGTGCAGGCAGTACCGAAGCGACGCGGACGGACGATCACCGCCCGTATTCGCGCAATGGTCATGATCCCCACCACCGCGCTCGTCGCGCTCTGGCTGATCCTCACCTTCGCCCTGACCGGCGACGCCGTCACGCAGCTGATCCGCGCTCAGGCCACCGAGGACATGGTGACCCCCGCCGCGGTCGGCCTCGTGGACGTGATGCAGGAACGGTCCCAGTCGATCGCCTTCATCGAGAACCCCGGGAGCGAGCAGCTGGCGGTCGACCTCGCCGAGGCCAGGGAGGTCACCGACAGCACCATGGGCGTGGTCATCGGGGAGCTCATCGACTTCGCCGACCTCGCCCCCGGCGAGGGCGGCCACCACATCAGGATGCTGCACGAGCAGTACGGGGAGATCGGCGCGCTCCGCGAGGCGGTCGACTCCGGAGAGGCCTCACGCGGGGAGGTCCTCGACTACTACAACGAACTCGTCCTGCACGGCGCCGACAGCTTCGACAGCCAGGTCCGCGAGGGGAACAGAGGCGACTCGGTCAGCCCCGCCTTCACCGCCGTGTACATGTTCCGGACCGTCGACGTCTTCGCGCGAAGCGACGCCCAGATCGCCCGCGCCTTCGCCGGGGACGAGCTGACCGCGGCCGACCAGCGCGAGTTCACCGAACTGGTCGGCGCCTACCAGAACCTCCTCTCCGGGAACGGCCACTACCTGGAGGGTGAGGGCCAGGCGGAACGCCTCCAGGCAGTGCTCGACAGCCCCGAGTACGCGCGGCTCCAGGAGATGCAGCAGGAGATCATCGACCGCCGGATCACGACGGAGACGGTCACCGACCCGATCACCCTGGTCGCCGGCGAGGTCGAGGACCTCTCCATGCCGGTCGACCAGGACCAGTGGAGGTCCGACTACGACCATGTCCTGGCCGAGCTGACCGCGCTGGGCGCCGACGAGGCCGTACACTCCGCCGCCGTCTCCCGTGGGGACGCCAACCAGGCGGTCGGTGTGGCCGTCGGGGGAAGTCTCGGTGTCGCCGCCGTCATCGCGGTCGCCTTCCTGCTGGCACGCCGCTCGTCGAACGTCCTCACCGAGCGCCTGCTGCGCCTGCGCGACGACTCCCACGACCTCGTCGAGAACCGCCTCCCCGACCTCGTGCGCCGCCTGCACGACGGCCAGCGCGTGGACACCGACACCTCCCTCACCGGGCTCAACACCGCCGACGACGAGATCGGCGACGTCGCCAGGGCGTTCAACGCCGCCCAACGCGCCGCCATCAACGAGGCGGTACAGCAGACCGAACTGCGCCAGGGCGTCAACCGCGTCTTCCTCAACATCGCGCACCGCAGCCAGACACTGGTCCACCGGCAGCTCCGCCTGCTGGACAAGATGGAGCGCGAGCAGGAGGACCCGGACCAGCTGGCCCAGCTGTTCAAGCTCGACCACCTGGCCACCCGCTCGCGGCGCAACGCCGAGAACCTGCTGATCCTGGGCGGCGAGGCCCCGGGCCGGACCTGGCACCGGCCGATGCCGCTGATCGACGTGCTGCGCGGCGCCATCTCCGAGTCCGGCGACTACACGCGCGTCAAGCGCGACCGGATCGCCCGCGTCCACCTCAACGGCCCGGCCGTCGCCGACGTCATCCACCTGGTCGCGGAGCTGGTCGACAACGCCGCCATGTTCTCGCCGCCGCACACGCAGGTGCGCCTGAGCAGTGACGACGTGCCCAACGGCGTGACGGTCGAGATCGAGGACCGCGGCCTGGGCATGACCGAGAGCGAGTTCACCTCGGCGAACGCACTCCTGGCCAGCCCTCCCGAGTTCGACGTGATGCGTCTGAACGAGAAGATGCGCCTCGGTCTCTTCGTGGTCTCGCACCTGGCCCACCGCCACGGCATCAAGGTGCACCTGCGCCAGTCGCCGTACGGAGGCGTGCAGGCGATCGTCCTGCTCCCGCACGAACTGATCTCCGGTGACCGGACCCCGCTGCCGCCCTCCGAGTCCGGCCGTGAGGACATCTGGGAGGTGCGGGAGATCATCGACCGCGCCCCCGGCGAACTGGAGTCCGCGCCCGCCGGTGCCAAACCGGTCCTGACCTCCGTGTCCGCCCCGGGCGAGGACACCGCGACCGAGGGGTCGGACGGCGGCATGCCGGACGATTTCCTCGGCCCCGTCGTCGACACCGGTTCCCCCCTCCCGCCCGCGGAGGGCGGACGTCCCACGCTTCCGACGCGCAGGAAGAACATCAGCGCGGTCCCCGCGCCCGGTGCCGCGGAGGAGCCGGACGCCGCGGCCGAGGCCGACGGAGGTCGACCCGCGCTGCCCAAGCGGCGTCCGCAGGAGAACCTGGCGCCGCAGCTGGCGACCGATCCCGTGCCCGACGGCCCGACCGGACCCGCGTTCGGCACCCCCGCGGGTGAGGCGACCGACAGCGGGGAGCGACTGGCACGCCTGCGCAAGAACATGTCCGCCTTCCAGAAGGGGACGGACCGCGGACGGCGCGAAGGCAAGCAGCAGACCCACGACACCGACAAGGACGCCTAACCGTGACGAGTACTCCCGAAGGCGCCGCGCGCGACAGCGGAAACGGCGCGGCAAAGAAGGACATCAACTGGCTCCTCGACGAGCTGCTCGACCGTGCGGTCGGATCCCGGCACGCGATCGTGCTGTCCGCCGACGGCCTCCTGATCGGACGCTCCCACGAGCTGGTCAAGGAGGACGCCGAGCACCTGTCCGCGGTGGCGTCCGCGTTCCAGAGCCTGGCGCGCGGCACCGGCCGCCACTTCGGCGGCGGCGAGGTCCTCCAGACCGTGGTGGAGATGGAGAGCGCCTACCTGTTCGTCACGGGCGCCGGACGCGGGGCGTGCCTGGCTGTACTCGCCGACGAGAGCGCCGACGTCGGGCTCATCGCCTACGAGATGAACGTCCTGGTCGGGCAGGTGGGCCGGTATCTGGACGCCGCCCCCAGACACGGGGACGCCTCCGGGGAAGACACGCGATAGGGGACGGTCATGCAAGCGCACAACGAGTTCCCGCACGGCGAGGTACCTCAAGGCCTGCCGAGCCGCGACGCGGTCCGCGGGTACGGCGGGGGTTCACCGGAGGCCCCGGGGACCCCCGAACCGGCCGGTCAGCAGGACGCCGGACCGCTCGTCCGCCCGTACGTGATCGCGCAGGGCCGCGAGCACGCTGACACCGTGCGACTGGACATGATCAGCGTGGTGATCGCGGCCAAGCGCGCCGAGGTCGACGAGATGGACCTGGAGCCGGAGCAGCTCCGCATCCTGGAGCTGTGCCGCCGACCCCTGTCGGTCGCCGAGGTCTCCGCCCACCTGGACATCCCGGTGGCCGTGGTGAAGGTGCTTCTGAGCGACCTCCTCAACCGCGGCCTCGCGTTGGCCCGTGCCCCCTACACAGCTAAGAGCCCGGTGAGCCGGGACGTACTCCAGGCGGTTCTCGATGGCATCCAGCGACTCTGACGACACGCAGACGACCGTCCCCTCGGCACTGAAGATCCTGGTGGCGGGAGGTTTCGGTGCGGGCAAGACCACCTTGGTCGGATCCGTCAGCGAGATCGCCCCGTTGAACACCGAAGAGGTCATGACCGAGGCCAGCTACGGGGTCGACGACCTGTCCGGGGTGGAGTCCAAGACGACCACCACCGTGGCGCTGGACTTCGGACGCATCACCATCAGCTCCGCCCTGGTGCTGTACCTGTTCGGTACCCCGGGCCAGGAGCGCTTCTGGTTCATGTGGGAGGAGCTGTCGGAGGGGGCCCTGGGTGCCGTCGTCATCGCCGACACCCGCCGTCTGGAGACGTGCTTCGCGGCGGTGGACTTCTTCGAGAGGCGCGGTGTGCCGTTCGTGGTGGCGGTGAACTGCTTCGACGACGCCCACGCCTACGAACCGGGCGAGGTCCGCGACGCGCTGAGCCTCGACCCGGCGATCCCGGTGGTGCTGTGCGACGCCCGGGAGCGGGAGTCGTCCAAACAGGTGCTGTTGACACTGGTCAACCGGGTCGCCGAGCAGATGGTCGCCTAGGGAGTGACAGCGGAGCGTGCGTGTCGGCGGGGGCGGGGGGCTGGTGCCCCCCGCCCCTTCCTCGTGCCGGGGCGGGGTGTGTGCGCGACGCGGACCGGGGAACGCCCGGGGCGCGGTTCGGATGCCGGATCGGTTCCGAGGACGCCGGAACCGGTGTACACACGGACCCTCCAGGTAAAGTTCGCCCCGTGGAACGCCGCCGGGCGTTGCACACCCGCAGACCATGGACCCGTCTCGGGCGGGCCCGCACGAAGGCGACTGGAGTACTCCATGAAGCGGTTCGAGTGGCGCGACACGATCCAGGCCCTGGACGCCGAGGCCGACTGCGAGCGCATCGTCCGCATCCTCGGCTCCCACGAGTTCCCGTGGGACATCGAGCAGGCGCTGGGACTGGCCCTGTACCGGACCTACGCCGTCCCCAGCATCGGCGAGCTCCTCGCGCACACCCGGGAGTTCACGGAGCGCACCCAGCACCGCTACGACGACACCGCGCTCATCCTCAACGACATCCTGGAGCACGGGTTCGAGCCGGGGCGGGGACGGGACGCACTGCGCCGGATGAACCAGATGCACCGCTCCTACGACATCAGCAACGACGACTACCGGTACGTGCTCAGCACGTTCGTCGTCATGCCGGTGCGCTGGCTCAACGACTACGGCTACGGCTGGCGCAGGCTGTCGGAGCACGAGATCGCCGCCAGCACCAACTACTACCGCAAACTCGGCAGGCACATGGGGATCAAGGACATCCCCGAGACCTACGAGCAGTTCCGGGACCTCCTCGACACCTACGAGCAGGAGAACTTCGCCTACACCGAGGGCGGACGCGCCGTCTCCGACTCCACCCTCGACCTCATGGTGACCTTCTACCCGGCCTGGCAGCGCCCGCTGGTGCGCCCCTTCACCAAGGCCCTCCTGGACGAACGGCTGATCAAGGCCTTCGGCTACCCGGAGCCCTCCGCGGCGTGGCGGAAGCTGAGCGTCGGCGCGCTGAGGCTGCGGGCGCGGGTGGTACGGCTGATGCCTTCGCGCGAGAAGCCGCGCTGGGCGCGCGAGAGCGCGAACATCCGCAGCTACCCGGGCGGCTACGAGCCGTCCCGGATCGGCACGTTCCCGGCGGGGTGCCCGGTCCCGCACGACATGCTCACGCAGGACGTCGCGCCCACCGGTGCCCGTGTCCCGGCGCCCGGCCAGGCCGTCGCCCCGCAGGGTGCCGCCACCGGAGCCGCGGACGGCCCCGTCATCGCCCGGCCCTTCGACACCACAGCGACCCCAGCGGCTCCCGAGACCACGGGGACCACCGAGACGTAGTCCCCCGGGCGTGCCCCCGCACGCTGCCGCGCGCCTCCCCCGGGCGTACCCCACGACCCCCGGATTCCCCCTCCCCCTCTCCCGAAGGAACCTCCCATGAAACGTTTCGACTTCCGCGACGAGGTCCACCGTCTGGACGCCGAGGCCGACTGCGTGCGCATCATGCAGATCCTCAACTCCCACGAGTTCCCGTGGGACATGGGCCGCGCCCTGGGGATCGCCCTGTACCGGACCTACGCCGTCCCCAGCATCGGCGGTCTGCTCGGCAGGACGAACGAGTTCACCGGCAGTACCCAGAAGCGCTACGACGACACCGCGCTCATCCTCGGCAACATGATGCGGCACGGGTTCGAGCCGGGGCGGGGACGCGACTCCCTGCGCCGGATGAACCAGATGCACCGCTCCTACGACATCAGCAACGACGACTACCGGTACGTGCTCAGCACGTTCGTCGTCATGCCGGTGCGCTGGCTCAACGACTACGGCTACGGCTGGCGCAGGCTGTCGGAGCACGAGATCGCCGCGATCACGCACTACTACCGCAGGCTCGGCAGGTACATGGGGATCAAGGACATCCCCGAGACCTACGAGCAGTTCCGGGACCTCCTCGACACCTACGAGCGGGAGAACTTCGCCTACACCGAGGGCGGACGCGCCGTCTCCGACTCCACCCTCGACCTCATGGTGACCTTCTACCCGCCGCGCGTGTCCGGGCTGGCGCGCAAGTTCTCCATGGCGATCCTGGACGAGTCGCTCATCGAGACCTTCCGGTACGAGCCGCCCAGCAGGGCCTGGCGCAGGACGGCCGACACGGCGCTGAAGCTGCGTGCCAAGGTCGTGCGCCGCATGAAGCCGCGCGAGGAACCGCTGTGGGCGGACATGAACCCGAACATCCGCAGCTACCCCGAGGGCTACGACGTCAACCGCATCGGCACGTTCCCGGCGGGGTGCCCGGTGGCACACGACGTGGACCCGGTCGGCCACGCCGACCTGTACGGCGGGGGCACCGGAGCGTCCGGTGGCGGAGCGGAGACCGGGAAGGCCGCGCCGGGCGCGCCCTCCGACGCCTCGGTAGAGGCGCCCGCGGACGGGCACCCGTGAACACGGCCGTCGATCCCACACACGGCGGCGCCCCCTCCGGGGGCCCCGGGCCGGTCGGGGCCCTGCCGCGCCCGGTGCACGCCTGGTACGGCAGCGGCGCCGTGGCCACCGGCATCTTCAACACGGTGCCGGGGCTGCTGCTCCTCATCTACCTGACCGACACGCTCGCGGTGAGCCCCGCCCTGGCTGGATTGGTGGTCCTCCTGCCCAAACTGGTCGACCTCCTGGTCAGTCCGTACATCGGTGTCTGGTCGGACCGGACCCGCTCCGCGTGGGGGCCGCGCCGGCCCTGGATGCTGGCGGGTGCGCTGACCCTGCCCGTCCTGTTCGGCGCCATGTTCGCCGGACCGCCCCTGGAGGGGAACTCCGCGGCCCTGTACGTGGCGGTGGTGTTCGTGGCCGCCGCCCTGGCGTCGTCCGTGTTCCAGGTCCCGCACGCCGCCCTGCCCGGGGAGATCACCTCCGACTACCACGAGCGGTCCACGCTCAACACCTGGCGGACCGCGTTCGTGGGGCTCGCCCTGATGCTCGGCGGCGCGCTGGCGCCGGTCATCCAGTCGGCCCCCGGTGACGAGGTCGTCGGGTACCGGCTCATGGGCCTGGTCATGGGCGGCGTGGTGCTGGTGTCCATGCTCGGGGCCGTGTTCGGCATCCGGAGGGCTCCGCGCCCGGTCTTCCCGCACCGCACCGAGGGCCTCCTGGTCCAGCTGGGGGTGGCGTTCGCGCACCGGCACTTCCGCGTGCTGTTCCCCGCCAACCTGCTGATGGCGGTGGCGGGCGGCACCATGGTCGCCGGGGTGCCGTACGTGACGGCCAACGTCATGGGCGAGCCGCGCTACACGAGCGTCCTCATGGTGTGCGTGCTGGTGCCGCTGATCGCGTCGGCACCGCTGTGGAAGCGGTGGTCCGTGCGCGTGGACAAGCGTCGCGCGGCCGGGTACGCGGCGGTGGTGTTCGCCCTGGGCGGCCTGGGCCTGCTGCTGATCCCGGTCTGGGGGTTCCCCGGGGCGGTGTTCTCGTCCGCGCTGGTCGGCGTGGGCCTGTCCGGCACGACGCTGCTGCCGTGGTCGATGCTGGCCGACTGCATGGCCGAGACCCACGGCTCGGGGCGGCGCCAGAGCGGCGTGCTGTCGGGTGTGTGGACGTCCGGCGAGGCGATGGCCCAGGCGGTCGGGGCGGGTCTGCTGTCGCTCTCGCTGGCGGTGAGCGGTTACGTGGAGTCGGGCGCGGGCGAGGCCGTCCGGCAGAGCGACGAGGCCCTGCGCGGCATGCTGATCGGCAGCACGCTGGTGCCCGCCGTGGTGATGCTGGGCTGCCTGGTGCCCCTGGCGTTCTACCGGCTGACCGCCGAGGGCGCCGGGTCGGCCCCGGCGCCCGCCGCCGACCGGACGGGGGCTTCTGGCACCTAAGTCGTGTTTTTTGCGTCCTCGCCGGACTCGCGTCCGCAGGGCTCAGCGTCCCAGGCGCCGCCACAGCGCGCGGGGCATCAGGCGCATCCCCGCGAAGAGCGGCCGGAGCACGCGCGGCGCCCACACCGTGGTCGCCCCCGAGCGCAGCCCGGACGCCACCGCCTGCGCCACCTGGCCCGGTGTGGCCGGGAACGGGGCGGGGTCCACGTGGGCGGACATCCGGGTGGGGACGTAGCCCGGCCGCACCACCAGGACCCGGGCCCCGGACCCGTGCAGGGAGTCGGCGAGCCCCTGGGCGAAGCCGTCCAGTCCGGCCTTGGCCGACCCGTACACGAAGTTGAACCGGCGGACCCGCACCCCCGCCACGGACGAGAGCACCACCAGGGCGCCGTGTCCCTGTTCGCGCAGGCGGGCCGCGACGGCCAGCCCCGCGCAGACGTGACCCGTGTAGTTCACGGCGGCGGCGCGGGCGGCGGAGGCGGGGTCGGCCTCGTACGCCGCCTGGTCGCCCAGCACCCCGAACGCGGCCACGACCACGTCCAGGTCCCCGACCAGGCCGACCGCCTCGGCGACCGTGCCGGTGTGGGTGTCGGGCTGTCCGGCGTCGAACTCCACCGAGTGCACGGAGGCCCCGAGGTCCGCGAGCACGCCCGGCGGGGCCCCCACCCCTCCTCGCGCGGCCAGCACCACCTCCTTGGCGCCCTCGCGGACCAGCCGTTCGACGATGGCGAGGCCGATCTCGCTGCGTCCGCCGAGCAGCAGAACGGTCCGTACCCTTCCCACCGAGTCGCGCATGGGGTCCCTTCGGTCGTGGTGTGTCGTGGTGTGCGGGGCGCGTCCGGTGTCCGCGCGGTCCCGCGCCGCCGCCGGGGCGGCGGGTCCCGGGGTCAGACCAGACGCAGGCGGCGGGCGAGGTCGGAGACGAGCACGCCCTCGGGGTCGGCCCGTTCGCGCACCCTCCGCCAGGCGGGCAGTTCCGGGTACATGGCGTGCACGGTCTCGGCGCTCGCCCTGCTGTCCTTGGCCAGGTACAGGCGCCCGCCGGCGTCCAGCAGCCTCTGGTCGAGGCCGTCGAGCAGGCGCCCGAGTCCGGGCAGGTCGGCCGGCAGGTCCACGGCGAGGGTCCACCCCGGCCGTGGGAAGGACAGCGGCCCCGGTGTCGGCTCGCCCATGCGCTTGAGGACCGTCAGGAACGAGGGGGCGCCCGCGCGGGAGAGCCCCTCCATGACGGCGGCCAGGGTGCCCTCGGCCCCGAACGGGACGACGAACTGGTACTGCACCAGTCCGTGCGGTCCGTACATCCGGTTCCATCCACGCACGGCGTCCAGCGGGTGGAAGAACCCGGCGGCCGGCTGCGCCTCCCCCCTTCTGCGCCGGGGAGCGGCGTGGAGGTAGGCGGTGTTGAACGCCCCCACGGTCCACCGGTTGAGCAGCCCGGGCGGGGCCCAGGGCGGTGCCGCGAGCGCTGTGCCCGCCCGGTGCCGCAGTGGTTCGCCCCGGAGCGCGGAGGGGAGGTCCCCGAGCCGTGCGTGCTCGGCCCGGGTGAACACCCCCCTGCCCATGGCGCCGCCCCCGGCCAGCAGGTCCACCCAGCACACCGAGTACCGGTGGGTTCCGGGGCGCGACATCAGCTCCAGCGTGGCGTCCAGCCCGGTGGTCCGGTCGGTGTCCACCCTCATGTAGGCCGTCTCGACCGGGAACACGGCCAGGGTGACCTCGGTGACGACCCCGGTCAGCCCCATCCCGCCGACGGTCGCCCAGAACAGGTCGGACCCGTCGCCGTCGGGCCCGAGCGCGCGGACGCGCCCGTCGGGGGTCACCAGGGTCAGTGCGCGCACGTGGGCGCCGATCGACGAGTCCGCGTGGTGGTTCTTGCCGTGGACGTCGGCGGCGACCGCCCCGCCCAGGGTGACGTGCCCGGTCCCCGGCGTCACGGGGACGAAGTACCCGCGCCGGAGCAGGTGCGCGACGACCCTTCCGAGGGGGGTCCCCGCCGGGGCGGAGGCCTCGCCCCGGACCGTGTCGAGCCGGATCGGGCCGGTCAGCTCCGTGCAGTCCAGGACCAGCCCTCCCGCGGCCTGCGCGGCGTCGCCGTAGGAGCGGCCCAGGCCCCGGGCGAGGGCTCCGCGCCCCCCGGCCCGCGACAGCGCCTCGGCGACCTGTTCGACGGTGCGCGGACGTACCACGCGTGCGGCGGTGGGCGCGGTGCGGCCCCAGCCGGTGAGGAGGGCGGGGCGCGCCGGGTCGGGCTCACGGTCGGGCAGTGGTCGGCTCACAGGTGGATCCCCAGTCCGACGAGGGCGGCGAGTGCCACGAGGATCACCTGGAGGGGCCGGTCGCGCAGGGCGATCTCCTCCGGCTCCTCCCCGGCTCCCCGGTCGACGAGCAGGTTGTAGCGCAGGACGAACATGATGAACGGAACGATACTCACCGCGTGGAACACGGTCTGTGGCCCGTCGCCCCGCTCCAGGGCCCACAGGCAGTAGGTCACGATCATCGCGGCCGAGGCCATGGTGCGGGTCTGGGCGAGGTAGGTGACGGTGTACCCGCGCAGTGTCTCCCGGACCGGCTCCGCGGGCGTCTCCTCGGCGTCGCGGAACGCCCTCAGTTCCGCCTCGCGCTTGCCGACCACCACGAGGAGCGCGGCCAACGACACCACGATGACGAACCAGGAGGTCAGCGGCACGCCGACCGCGACCCCGCCCGCGACGGCGCGCAGCACGTGGCAGGCGGCGACCACCACCAGGTCGCAGACCACCACGTCCTTGAGGCGGTGGGTGTAGGCCAGGGTGAGCAGCACGTATCCGGCGATCAGTCCGGACAGGGGCGGGTTGCCCAGGGCGAGGGAGGCCAGTGGGGCCGCCACGCCGAGGACGAGGCCGACCGTGAGGGCGACAGGCACGGGGAGCGCGCCCGAGGCGACGGGCCGGTGGCGCTTGCGCTCGTGGGCGCGGTCGCGGTGGACGTCGCTGACGTCGTTGAGCAGGTAGGTGCCGCCGGCGGCCGCACAGAACAGCGCGAACACCGCCGCGCAGGTCAGCAGTGCTTCGGGGTCGCCCAGTGCCCCGGCCGCGGCGGGGGCGGCCAGGACCAGGAGGTTCTTCAGCCACTGCCGGGGACGACAGGCCCGGAACAGGGCGCGGGCCGTCCCGAGGACGCCGCTCGGTGCACCCGGACCGCCGGGACCTGCGGACGTGTCCCCCGTGGGCCCGGTCCGTTCCCTGCTCTCCGTCACCGGCGCCCCGGTGCGGGGACGGGCGCACCGGCGCACCCGCCGGGGCACGCCGGCGTGGGCCGGGGGCGGGGGTCAGTTGTGGTGGTCACTGCGGCGGCCGGAGACGTACAGGACGGTGGCGATGCCCGCGAAGCCGACGCCCACGACGAGGAAGGCGATCGGGAGGGTGGTGTGCAGCAGCGGCAGCAGGGTGCGGCCCTGCTCGGAGTTGGCGACGGCGTTCTGGACCGACTCGTCGTCGAAGACGAGCTCTGCGTCCAGCAGGGTCAGGACCTCCTCGCCGTCCACGACGACGACGCGGTTCTGGTCCTCGCTGACCTTGAGGGGGGAGCCGGTGGTGGGCTCGATCCAGTAGGTGCGGGTGATGGAGAAGACCTCGTCGCCGGTGACGTCCCCGTCGCCCTCCATCCCCGCGACCGAACGCGGCAGGGTGCGCTCGTCGATGACGGTCGGCTCGACGTCCTGGACGAACCGGTAGGCCTCCACACCCTCGATCTCCTCGACCCCGTCGAACTCCATGGGGACGACCTCCTGGACGGTGGTCTCGAAGAAGTCGTAGTCCCGCTGCTCGGTGAAGAAGGGGAACTTCCAGGCCTGCCCGCTCTGGACGACGGACTCCTCGTTGACCATGGAGTCGCAGCAGTCGACGGCCTCACCGGTGACGCGGTCGTGTCCGGCGCGGCGGCTCGTTGAGCTGATACCGAAGTCGGTGTCGGCGTCCTTCAGCCAGGTGAACTGGTCCCACACGACGATCTCGTCGGTGCTGGAGGCCACGTCGGCGCGGATGGTCGCGTGGGCTTCGAGGGTGGCGTTCTCGACCAGTTCCACGTCCTCGATGTTGAAGTAGGTGGCCCCCTCGGCGACGTTGACGGTTTCGCTGTAGTAGTCGAGGGGAGTCTTCATCAGGGAGCTCGACATCCATGTGCGCATCATGGGTGCGGCGGCGAGGAAGAAGACTCCAAACGCGATGAGAACGACCGCAACGGTACGGCGCATGTGCCCTCCTGGGCGGATGAGAGTCCAGATCTGAAACTGCGTCTAGTGGAACTAGGTCTAGTTCCGGGTAGAGTACTGCCCAGTAGTGAACGACGTCACCAGGGCGTGTCTGAATTTTTATAACACGTTCTAGTGAAACGCGTTTCAACGCTCTCCCGTTCTGGAAGGCCCATGGCGCCCACTCCCTCCGCGCCCGAGGACCCCACCGGCGCCCCCACCGGCAGTGACTCCGACGGCACACGTCCCGGCACCGCCGCCACCGGCCTCCGGCCCGCCCCGCGGGCCCCCGATCCGGCGCTGGTCCTGCCCCAGGTCGACGGCCGCCATGAGACCCTCGACGGCATCCGCGCCGTGGCGGCCCTGATGGTGCTGGTCTTCCACGTCGGCACGGAGACCGGCGACTCCCTCGCCCCCGGGGTCCTGGGCGGACTGGTGTCCGCGTTCGACCTCGCCGTGCCCCTGTTCTTCACGCTCTCCGGTGTGCTGCTCTACCGGCCCTGGGCGCGCGCCGCACTGGACGGGACGCGCGGCCCCCGCGCCCGCCCCTACCTGTGGCGACGGGCCGTACGCGTCTTCCCCGCCTACTGGGTGGTGGCGGTGACGGCGCTGCTCGTCTACTCACGGGAGGAGCTCGGCTCCCCCGCCTACTGGCTCCAGGTCCTGACCCTGACCTTCACCTTCGACACCGACCCGGCGTGGGTGGGCACCGGCCCCTACGGCCTCGGCCAGATGTGGAGCCTGTCGGTCGAGGTCGGCTTCTACCTGCTGCTGCCGCTGTTCGCCCTGCTCCTGGCCCTGTGGGCGAGAGGCGGGAGGACCGTCGACGCCCGCGGCAGGCGCCTCCTCACCGGCCTCGCCGTCATGGGGATGCTCGCCCTGGCCTCGCTGGTCCCGCAGTTCTATCCGGAGCCCCGCGAGTACATGCACGCCTGGCTGCCGCGCGCGCTCGGCCTGTTCGCCGCCGGAATGGCGCTGGCGGTGCTGTCGGAGTGGGCCTGGCGGGAGCCCGGCGCCGACGGCCCGGTGCGCCGCTTCTCCCGCACCGTCGCCGCGTCACCCGGTGTGTGCTGGCTGCTGGCGGGCGGGTTCTTCGCCCTGTCCGCGACCGAGGCCACAGGGGGGCGGTTCATCGGTTCCGGCGACATCTGGACCTCCGCGGCGGCCTCCCTGGCCGGGGCGGGCTTCGCGTTCTTCGTGGTCGCGCCCGCGGCCCTGGCTCCGCGCCCCACCGCCCCGCCGGTCTCCCTCCGCCGGGCCGCGGCCTGGCGGGACGGCCGCTGGCTGGAGTCGCTGCTGAGGCACCGTGTGTGCCAGTTCCTCGCCCGGATCTCCTACGGCGTGTTCCTCTGGCAGTTCGTCGTGCTGTACCTGTGGCGCGACTTCACCGGGCAGGAGATCTTCAGCGGTTCCTTCTGGCTGGACATGGTGCCGGTGACGGTCGGGACGGTCCTGCTGGCCGTGGCGACCTTCCACTGGGTCGAGGAGCCCAGCCGCCGCTGGTCGCGGAGGTTCCCGGGTCCCGGGCGCCGGCTCTAGTGTCCTGAGTCTCAAATATCCATATAGTTGTGTGATGGTACGACCAGGACCCAAACTCGCGCCGCTGGACCTGACCGCTGACGACAAAGC
>NZ_JBHXQY010000103.1:0-23349 GCF_042716955.1 Nocardiopsis sp. NPDC058631
CACCCCCCTTCGTGTACACGACCATCCGGGTCAGAGGCCCTCACTTCACACCGGAAACGTTTCTGGTCAGCACATGAGGGGTTCCACCCCGTGGGAGCCGCCGTCGGGGGACGGATCCGTGGCGCACACGGGGAGGGTGCCGTGCGGTGCTACTCGTCGCCGCCGTAGGTGTTGTACTCGTTGGCGCGTTCCTGGCCCGACATCGCGTGGATGGCGTCCATGACCTGGTCGGCGATCACCCGGCGGGCCTTGCCCGGCGCGAGGTGGTCGTAGCCGGTGGAGAAGTCCAGGGGTTCGCCGAAGCGGACGGTGAAGGGGCGCGGGCGCGGCATGGACGTCCCGATCGGCTGTACGTCCTGAGTGCCCGACAGCGCCACCGGGACGATCGGCGCCTTGGACTCCATCGCCAGGTGCGCCACGCCGGTCCGCCCCCGGTACAGGCGTCCGTCGCGGGAACGGGTGCCCTCGGGGTAGACCACGCACGCCTCGCCCCTGCGCAGCCGGTCCAGCATCAGTTCCAGGGACATCATGGCGCCGCGCGCGTCGGAGCGCTCCACCGGCACCGCACCCAGCGAGGTGAACACGGTCCTGGTGAAACGCCCCTTGACGCCGGTGCCCTCGAAGTAGGAGGACTTGGCCAGGAAACGCACCGGGCGCTGGGTCACCGACAGCGGGATGATGATGCTGTCCACGAACGACAGGTGGTTGCTGGCGAGCAGGACCGCACCGGTGTCGGGGACGTTCTCACGACCCTCGATGGTCGGGCGGCACAGGGTACGGGCAAGTCCCGATGCCGTCTGCCGCAACGCACCGTAGAGCACGTGGTCTCCCTCACGAAATTGGTCGGATGCCGCATCCAATGTAAGGGCGACCGGTCGGTAACAACCGCACCGGGTTATGGGAGTGCTTCAGGTCACCGTTCTGGGGGGCGGCGCCCGCCCTGCCCGTGAGCACGGGCCGCCTGTCCTGCGGGCCCCGGCGGAGGAACGGGGTCAGCCGACGCGCCGCCACTCGGCGTTGGCACCGCACACGACGAGGCAGGGGCGCTCTCCGGGAACCCGCCCGGCGAGCCAGGCGGCGAAGGGCACCGCCGCCGCCGGTTCGGTGGCGATCCGGAACTCCTGCCACAAGCGGTCCTGCGCCTCGACGATCTCGGCGTCGTCGACCAGGGCGGGGGTCACCGGGTTGGCGCGCAGCACCTCGAACGGCACCCGGCCCAGGGTGGAGGCCCCCAGGGCGGAGGACGCCACGGAGTCCACGGGGGTCTCCACGGGGTGGCCCGCGGCCAGAGCCGCGTGCAGGCTCCGGCAGCCCTCGGGCTCCACGCCCACGACCTCGCGCCCGCCCGCGCCCAGGCGGACCCCGGCGGCCAGACCGCCGCCGCCGACCGCGACCGCGATCGTGTCGCACTCGGGGGCGTCGGTGGCGATCTCCAGCCCGATCGTGCCCTGGCCGGCGACGACCAGGGCGTCGTCGAAGGCGTGGAGGTAGCGCACGTCCTCCGCCTCCGCGCGGGCCCTGGCGGCCTCCGCGGCCTCGGCGTAGTGGTCTCCGAACCGGATGATCTCGGCACCGGTGGCGGCCAGCGGCGCCGCCTTGGCCTCGGGGATCGTCTCGGGGACGTACACCGTGGCGTGCAGGCCCAGCAGACGGGCGGCGGTGGCCACGCCGAGCCCGTGGTTGCCCCCCGAGGCGGTGATGACCCGCTCGGTCGGCTCGCCGCCGAGGAGGGCGTTGAGGGCCCCGCGCAGCTTGAACGCCCCCGTGCGCTGGAGGTGCTCCAGCTTCAGGGTCAGCGGCCGACCGTCCACCTCGGTGTGCATCACCGGGGTGCGTCTGGCGTAGGGCGCGATGCGTTCGGCTGCCGCACGGACGTCGGTGGCCGTGGGAGTGAGCGCTGCTTGCGCGGTCGTGGGGCTCATGGTCCCACTCTGCCGCTACTCACGATTAACTTAAAGTTGGGCCTGCTAAAGATCAGTAAGCAGAACTTTGTGTCACTTTCTGTTTGAAAGGGGGCATCGTGCTGGACGCCAACCGGTTGCGCGTGCTCGTGGAGATCGCGCACGCGGGATCCATCGCCGCCGCGGCCGAACGCCTGTCGTTCACCCCGCCCGCCCTGTCCCAGCAGCTCACCAAGCTCGAACGCGAGGTCGGCTGCGCCCTGGTCGAGCGCGGACGCACGGGGGCCACCCTCACCGAGGCGGGGCTGGTGCTGCTCGCGCACGGCGAACGCGTCCTGGGCGAGCTGCGCGACGCCGAGACCGCCGTCCGCGCGTTCGCGGGCGTGGCCCCCGACCGCCTGTCCCTGGGGGCCTTCGCCAGCGCGGGCAAGGTCCTGCTGCCCGCCACCCTCGCCGCGTTCGGTCACGAGCACCCGCACGTGCGGCTGTCCCTGTCCGATATCGAGCCGCCCGGCGGGTACGGCCTGGTCACCTCGGGTGAGCTGGACCTGCTCGTCACGCACCGCTACCCGGGCGTGCCCCTGCCCAGGGCCGGCGGGCTGCACCGCGAACGCGTCCTCGTGGACCCGCTGCTGGTGGTCGCGCCCACCGGGCACCCCCTCGGCGACCGGGACCTCGGGCTGGCGGACCTGGCCGACGAGGAGTGGATCTGCGGGGCGCCGGGCATCCACAACCGGGTCAGCCTGGACACCGCCGCCGCGGCGGCGGGGGTCCGGCTGACCGTGGCCTACGAGACCCGCGACTACGAGGTCGCCCTGGCGCTCATCGAGGCCGGGGTCGGTGTGGCGCTCGTCCCGAGCAGCATCCTCGGCGCGGCCGGGCCGGGTCACCGGGTGAGCCGCCCGCTGCGCGACGCGCGCCTGGCCAGGGAGATCTACGCCGTGCACAGGCGCCGGCCGGCCGACCCCGTCCACGCCATGGTCCAGATCCTGCGGGAGGTCGCGGCCACCGCCCCTGGGGCTGCCCCGGACCCTCGCTGAGACGGTCCGGTCCGTGTGCCGGGCAGGCGCGCCGCGGGCCGGTCGGAGCCCGGCGCCGGACGCGACGAAGTCACAGCGGAGGGGCCCCGGGCGGCAGCGGGGCGTTCCACCGGTACCGCAGTGCGAGGAGCCGCACGGTGAAGCACACCAGGGCGCCGACGATCGCCACCCAGCCCGTACCGAACCCGAGCACGTTCGCGACCACCACGAACGCGGCACCGAGCATCGCCGGGATGGCGTACAGGTGGGAGTTGGCGCTGAGTACGGTCGGCACGCGGTTGAGCAGCACGTCGCGGACGGTCCCGCCGCCGACACCGGTGATCGCGCCCAGCAGGACCGCCTGGAGGGGGCCGAACCCCAGCTCCTGCGCCTTGGTCGCGCCGATCACCGCGAACAGGCTCAGCCCGGCCGCGTCGAACAGCAGGATCGGTTTGGACAGGTGCGTCAACTGCCGGCTGAGGAAGAAGGCCGCGGTGCCGCCGACCAGGGCGGTCGTGATGTAGCGCCAGTCCTGGAAGGTCGCCGGGGTCACCCCGAGCAGCACGTCGCGGATGATGCCGCCGCCGATGGCCGTCACCAGGCCCAGGGACAGGACGCCGACGATGTCGACCCGTGCGGTGCGGATGGCTGTCAGCGCCCCGTCGATGGCGAACGCCAGGATGCCGACGAGGTCGAGGACGAGGAGCAGGTTCTGCGTGGACATGCGTGTGCGCCGGGGCGGCGGTTCCTTCCGGGTCGGACCGGGTGCCGACCCGCCATTCCATCATGCCCGGGCGCTGGCACCGCACGTTCGGGGAGTGACTCGCCGCACGGGGCGGGCGGCCCACCGGGCCGCCCGCCCCGGGGAGCCCGAAGCCGCCCGCCCCGTGCGGTCAGGCCGGGGGCCGGTCCGTCCGCGCGCGCCGCAGGGCAACCGCGTACACGGCAGCTCCAGCCAGGGCGACGGCGGCGGCCAGGCCTCCCGCCTCCGCCAGCGTCAGGGCGTCGGGCCGCAGCAGCGGCTGGCCGCGTAGCGCCTGGTGCATGAGCAGTGCGACCAGGCCGGCGTAGCCCGCCGCGGCCACGACCACCAGCGCCGTGCGGAGGCCCTCCTGCCGCAGCGCCGGTACCCGCCGGGAGGCCGCTGCCAGACCGAGTGCCAGCAGCGGCACGGCCTGCATCCCGTGCAGTCCGACGAAGTGCGGGACGCGCAGGTCACCGCTCTTCGCGTTCCAGGAGGTCACCGGGATGGCCTCACCGCCGTCCGGCGCTCCGACACTGTGCGCGCCCACCGTCTCCAGCTCGACGCCGGCCTCCTCGGCGCGGACCTGGTCGGGTGTGGGCCGGGTCATGAGCGGTCCGACCGCCATCCCCGCGACGCACAGCAGGACGCCCAGGCGGATGGCCCACGACAGGGGCCGGTCGACCCGCTTCTGAACCACGAGCAGGATGCCGATGGCGAGGGTTCCGAGGAGCAGCACGATCGAGCCGTTGCCCATGACCTGCTGGAGTTGGGCGTCGAACTCGGTCGCGACGTTGAAGTGGCTGCGCGTTCCGCGCCAGGCCTGGAGAAGGAACACGGCCATCTCGGCCAGGCAGGCGGCGGCGACGGCGGTGCCCAGGACCCAGAGGGTGCGGCGCCAGCGCGGAAACAGGCTGAACATCCAGGCCAGGGTGAGGCAGTACAGGCCGAACGAGACGGCGAACTTGAACGGTTTGAGCCAGAGGGGCTCTCCGAGGAGGGTGCGGTCGTCGACGACCATGCCGACGCACGTCGCGACGGCGAGCAGACCGCTCAGGGCGGCGAAGTACACGAGCGGACGGTGCCACCGGCGGAGCGGCTGCGCGGGGGAGCGCTCCTTCGGGGGGTCGGACGGAGACTTCGGGGGGTCGGACGGAGAGGGAAGGGGAACGACGGTGGTCATGGGGCGCTTTCCGTGTGGGGTCGGGTGCCAGGACAAGTCTTCAGACCCCCGGCCGGGCGGAGAATCGTGCGTGCAGGTGTCCTGTCCGGTGCCGACTCCCCTGTTTTTGGGAGACAACATCCCCTGCGGGGTGGTGCCCGCACCACGTCGTCCGCGCAGCACCACCGCCGCCAGTACCGCGGACGTCAGTGACAGGGCCGCCGCCCCCCACGCCGCCGCCTTCAGACCGTCGGTGAACGCGGCCTGGGCGGCGGCCACCAGCGAGCCGCCGGCGTCGGACGACAGGGCGTCGGCCGCCTCCACCGCCCCCGGAAGCGTGGCGGCGGCCTCCGCCGCCTGCTCGCCGGTCGCCTCGGAGGGAACCGCGCCCGCCATCCCGGCTCGGTAGAAGGCCGTGCCCACACTGCCCAGCAGCGCCACGCCCAGATCGCTGGCGGTGCTGTTGACCGCCGACGCCGCGCCCGCCTTCTCCGCGGGGGCGGCACCGAACCCGACGCGCTGGTCACCGAGTTCGTGTCCCGCGTCTGAATCACAGGGCCACCGGGTCGGGCACGCTCCGCCGGGGGCCGGGACGCCGTCCTGAGTCGATCCTGAGTCCGTCCGAAGCACGCTCGTGCACGGTGTCCCCATGAACGACGACACCGTGACGGACAGCCCGGACACCTCGGTGACCGAGCACGTCCGCAGACACCCGGCCACCGACGGCGAGGGGTACCGGCGGCAGTGGCGGAGGACGACCGGCCAGGTGCCCGTCCACCACCACTACGGGCGGACCATCCACCTCCCCCCTCCGAGCATGGTCCTGGAGAGGACCGAGGAGCGGTCATGAGTGTCCGGCAGCGCGGCAGGGTCCACACCCTCGCCGACATCCGCGAGGACTTCGACGCCATCGTCGGGTCCGTCAACTACGCCACCATGGTCACCGTCGACGGCCGGGGCCGTCCGCGCTCCCGCGTCCTCATCCCCGTCTGGGAGACCGACGGGGAGAACCCGACCGGTTGGCCCGGCACCCACAGGACACCGGTCAAGGACGCGCACATCGCGGGCAACCCCCACGTGACCTTCTCCTACTGGAGCCCCGCGCAGAACACCGTGTCGGTGGACGCGACGGCCGCGTGGACCGACGACCCCGGGAAGCGGAAACACGTGTGGGACCTGTACCGGTACGGCAGCCCGCCCGGCGCCGGCTACGACCCCGCGGGCTTCTGGAAGGGGCCCGACGACCCCCGGTTCCAGACGCTGCGGATCGAACCGTGGCGGGTCCAGGTCCTGCGCGGCCAGGACCTGGTGTCCGGGGTCCCGGCGCGGATCTGGCGGCGCGAACCCGGGGATCAGCCGCGTGTCGGCCCTTCCCCCGGACCCCGGCCAGGGGACACCATCGTGGTTGACCCACCGGGCTGCGGGCGGAAAGAGGCACATGGAACACCTGGACGCGATCATCATCGGTATGGGACCGGGCGGCGAGACCGTCACGAGCCGTCTGCTCGACGCGGGCAGGCGGGTCGCCGTCATCGAGCGCGAACTCGTCGGGGGCGAGTGCGCCTACTACGCCTGCGTCCCCACCAAGGTGCTGTTGCGGCCCCCGGAGGCGCGCGAGGAGGCCGCCGGCGCGGCGGGCCTCTCCCGGCCCGACCTGGACTGGCCCCGCCTGCGCGACTACCGCGACCAGATGATCCGTCACCTGGACGACTCCAAGCAGGTCCAGGGGTACCAGGACCAGGGCGCGTCGGTGTTCAAGGGGGAGGCGCGCGTCATCGGCCGCGACCCGTGGAGGGTGGCGGTGGGCGACACCGAGCTCACAGCCGACCACGTGGTCGTCGCCACCGGCTCGGCGCCGGTGCGTCCGCCCATCGACGGACTCGACTCCCTGGACGCCTCCAGGGTGTGGACCAACCGGGAGGCCACCACACTCACCGACATCCCCCGCAGCGCCCTCGTGGTCGGCGGCAGCGCCGTGGGTGTCGAACTGGGGCAGTTCCTGTCGCGGATGGGCGCCGCCGTGACGATCGTCCAGCGCGGACCCCGGCTCGTGGACCGCGAGGAACCGCGGCTGTGCGATCTGATCAGCGACCAGTTCGCCCGCGAGGGCGTCTCCGTGCGCCTGGGCACGCAGGTCGCCTCGGTGACCGGGGACGGCGACGGCGTGATCGCCACCCTGGACGACGGCGGCCGCGTGCGCGCCGACGTGGTGGTGCTCGCCACCGGGCGCCGCCCCCGGACCGACGCCCTCGGGTTGGAGGAGCTCGGCGTGGAGACGGAGCGCACCGGCCTGCCGGTGGACGGGCACTGCCGGGTGGAACCGGGCCTGTGGGCCATCGGCGACGTGACCGGCGTGTCGCTGTTCACCCACGTGGCCAAGTACCAGGGACGCGTCGTCGCCGACAACATCCTGGGCACCGAGCGCACCGCCGACTACACGGCGGTTCCGCGCGTGATCTTCTCCCAGCCCGAGATCGCCGGTGTGGGGCTGACCGCGAAGCAGGCCGAGGAGCAGGGGATCGACACGGCCACATCCGAGACCGACCTGCCCGCGTCCCTGGCACGGCCCTGGACCTACGCGACCGACCCGCGGGGCACGCTGGGGCTGGTCGCCGACCGGGGCCGCGGGGTCCTGGTGGGGGCGTGGGCGTTCGGGCCGCTGGCCTCGGAGTGGATCCACACCGCCGCGCTGGCGATCCGCGCGGAACTGCCGGTGGCGACCCTGCTCGACTCGATCCCGCAGTTCCCGACCTTCAACGAGGCCTACCTGATCGCCCTGGAGAAGTTGGACATGTAGCGGGACCGGGGCCTCAGCCGGAGGAGGCCAGGGTGGCCTCCTCCTCGGCCTCCACGGTGCGGTTCCACTCGGCCTTGGAGGCCTGCCAGCCGTCCTCGTCGCGCCCCAGGCGCCAGTAGCCGGAGACGGACAGCTGTTCCTTGGGCAGTCCGTACTCCACGCGCAGGAGGCGGCGCAGGTCGCGGACGAACCCGGCCTCGCCGTGCACGAACGCGTGCCCGGTGCCGCCGGGGAGGCCGAGGGCGCGCACGGCGGGGACCAGAAGGGAGCCGACGGGCCTGTCGCCGCGGTGCAGCCAGTGCACGCTGACGTCGCCGTGGGCGTCGAGCCTCTGCTCCTCCTCGGCTCCCGGGACCTCGACGAACACGTGGGCGGCGCGGCCCGGCGGAAGCTGCTCCACGGCGGCGGCGATGGCGGGCAGCGCGCTCTCGTCCCCGGCCAGCAGGTGCCAGTCGGCGTCGGGCGCGGGGGAGTAGCCGCCGCCCGGCCCGAGGAGGCACAACCGGTCGCCGGGCCTGGCGCCCGCCGCCCAGACACCCGCCAGACCGGTACCGCCGTGGTGGACGAAGTCGATGGTCATGCGGCGGGAGGCGGGGTCCCAGGCCCGCACGGTGTAGGTGCGGGTGACCGGCCACTCCTCACGGGGGCGCTCGGCGCGGATCCGGTCCACGTCCAGGGGCTCCGGGTCGCCCGGGGCGGGCGGCGGGAACAGGAGCTTGACGTAGCTGTCGGTGTGGCCGTCGGTCTCGAACGCGGCAAGCCCCTCACCTCCGAACACGACCCGGACCATGTGCGGCGTGAGCTGCTCGACAGCCTCCACCCGCCCCGTGTGCACGGTTCTCTTCGGCCGTTCCTGCCGCTCTGCCATGGCGTCCCCGTTCTCGCGTCGTAGGTTAGGCAAGCCTCACCGCATCACACGGTAGGGCACCCTCCGTTACCAGGGCAAACCGCCCCGAAATGCCGACGTGCGCAGCTCCGTGACACGAGACGGCCGGCTGTGGCGCACAGGAGGACGAGGGGCGGGGCCCGGCCGCGTGTGCGGGCCGGTGTGCCCGGCGCCCGGGGGCCGGGGCCGGGCCACGCCCCCTACGCCGCGTCGGTGCGGTCCCGGCCGCGGTCCGCGCCCCTGGTTCTGTCCACGCCGACCCGGGTGAACGCCCCGTGCAGGGCGTGGTCCCCGTCCGTGACACCCGCGCGCAGGGCCGCCAACCAGGCCGCCCCACCCACCGTGCACCCGGCCGGGACGATCTCCGACCCGGCGGTGCCCAGCGTCAGCTTGCGGGTGAGCGCCGAGCACACCGGTTCCGAATGCGAGAGCACACCGCCCGCCAGCACCACGGGCAGCCGCTCACCCGGGTTGCGTACCTGGTGCACCGAGTGCGCGAGGTGTCCGGCGGCGGCGTCCACGATCACCTCGGCCGCCGGGTCGCCCAGCACGTGCGCCTCGCTGACCAGAGGTGCGAGCGCCGCGAGCATGATCGGAGGCGCGGCCGACAGGGTCCGGGCGAAACCCCTGGCGTGCTCCTGGGGCAGCAGGGGGTCCTCCCCGTCCACCGGGCGCAGACCGGGGGCGACCCGCTCGGCCACCGCCCGGGCCAGCGGACCGAGCTCCCCGCCCCGGGCCAGCTGCCGTGCCGTCTCCTTGGCCGCCTGGTGCCCCATCCAGAACGCCGAGCCCTCGTCGCCGAGCAGCCACCCCATGCCGTCCGCCGACCGTGTCCGCTTGCGGTCGTCGATCCTGGCGGCGATGGCCCCGGTCCCGGCGATCAGCACCGTACCGTGCGAGGACGGGGTCCCCGAGGCGAAGGCCACCTCGTCGTCCCCGGTGAAGAACCCTCTCCCTGCGGCCAGCCCGGCCTCGGACAGGGCGCGGTCCATCCGCGCGCGCACGGACGCGTCGCGGAGCGCGGAGACGCCGGCGAGGCCGACCACCCCGGCCGCCACCGCGTCGCGCGCACCCGGACCGGCCCGGTCCAGGGCGGCGGCGACCGCCTCGGCGAGCCGGTCCGCGGCCCTGTCCACGCCGTGCGCATTGGGATTGGCCCCGTCGGACCGGGCCTGGCCCAACCGCTCACCGGACAGCGTGGCGACCAGCGCACGGGTGCTCGTGCCGCCCGCGTCCACCCCCACCACGAGTCTGCGCCGGTCGTCGTGGGCCGGCTGGTCGGATGGGGTCGTGAGGGGAGAGGTCGTACGTTTCACACGATAGAACTGCCCCTCGGAGCGGCGCGTTACTCCTCGGTTCCGGGCCTGTGGACACCGTGCGCGGGCGGTGCGGTGCCGACGGCCCGCACGCGGCCGCCCCACCCGGGGGCCCGCCGCCGAGCAGCGGCCCCGGGCGGCCGGGAGCGGAAAGGCCGGGGGCGGGTTCGGTGCCCGCCGAATCGCCGCGACCGACACGCGCGAAAACCAGTGGCGTCGCGCCAGGGGCTGCTGAGAGGGTCGGCTCATGGCAAGCGCGCACCACCACGGTTCCCCCGACGGAGACGACCCGGCGTGGACCGTCCGGGACAGTACGCGGAAGGAGTACCCCGCGTTCGCGGCGGTCTTCGCGGAGGCCATCGGCATGCCCGTCGAGCTGCTCCTCGACGGGGAGCGGGACTTCCCCAGCGCGGAGTACGACCGCTCCCTGGTCGCACTGGACGGCGAGCGGATCGTCGGCACCACCACGGCGTACTCGCTGACCCTCACCGTGCCGGGCGGCCCCCGCCGGGCGGCGGGGATCACCGATGTGGGCGTGTGGCCCACGCATCGCCGTCGCGGTGTGCTCAGCGCGCTGATGCGCCGCCAGCTCGCCGACCTCCGGGCCCGGGGCGAGAAACTCGCGGTCCTCTGGTCCTCGGAGGGCGGCATCTACGGCCGTTTCGGGTACGGCCCGGCCATCCGGCAGTTTCACGCGACCGTCCCGCGGGCCCACGCGGTGCTGAGGCCCGACGCCCCCCGCGACCCGGCCCTCACCGTGGAGCTCACCGACCCCGGTGCCGTCCGCGAGGAGATCGAGGAACTGCACCGGAGGACGGCACCCCTGCGCAACGGCCAGATCCTCAGGAAGCCCGGTTGGTGGGGGCGGCTGCTCCACGACGCGGAACGGGACCGCCGCGGAGCCGGACCGCTGCGCGCCGCCCTCGTGCGCGGCCCCGACCGGGCGGAGGGCTACGCCCTCTACCGCGTCCTGCACAAGTGGGAGAACGGCCTTCCCGAGGGGGAGGTCCGGGCCGTGGAGGTCGTCTCGGCCACACCCGCAGCCCGGGTGGCCCTGTACGAGCACGTGTTCTCCCGCGACCTGGCCACCGAGGCGTCCCTGGAGCACCTGGCCGAGGACGACCCCCTCACCGTGCTGCTGGCCAACCCCCGCCACCTGGTCCGCACGGGCTTCGACTCCCTGTGGGTGCGCCTGGTGGACCTTCCCGGCGCCCTGGCCGAACGCTCCTACGCCACGCCCCTGGACACCGTGCTGGAGGTCACCGACCGGTACGCCCCGTGGAACGCCGGCCGCTGGAGGCTCAGGGCGGACGGCGAGGGCGCCCGCGCCGAGGCGACCGACGAGGCTCCCGACCTGGCACTCGACGTGTCCCACCTGGGGGCCGCCCACCTGGGGCGCGGTTCGCTGACCGGTCTCGTGGACGCGGGGCTGGCCACCGAGCACACACCGGGAGCGGCAGCCCGCCTGGACACCGCGATGCATGTGCCCCGCGCGCCCCTGTGCGGCACAAGTTTTTGACCGATCACCACGACACGAGGAACAGGCCCACCAGCATGACAGAGAACCCCGACGCCACCAGACCCGCGTGGACCGTGCGCGGCACCGACCGTGACGAATTCCCTGAGGCGCTCAGGGTCGTCGCCGAGGCCCTCCTCATCGGCGAGGACCTGGACGCGATCGCCGAGCGCATGCGCCCCCTGTTCGACGCCGCGGGGTACGAACGCGTCCTCGTCGCCGTGGACGGGAAGGGGGACGCGGAGGAGGTCGTGGGCTCCACCAACTACTTCTCCTTCGAGATGGCGCTCCCGGGAGGGCCTCGTGCGGTCGCGGGGGTCACGGGTGTGGGCGTGTGGCCCACGCATCGACGCCGGGGTGTGCTCAGCGCCCTGATGCGCCGCCAGCTCGCCGACATCCACGCCTCCGGCGGCAAATACGCGGCCCTGTGGGCCTCGGAGGGCGCCATCTACGGCCGGTTCGGCTACGGCCCCGCCGTGACCGAGGTGGAGACGGCCGTCCAGCGCCAGTACGGCGAGCTGCGCCCGGACGCGCCCCGCGACCCCGCCCTGGTCGTCCGGCTCAGCGATCCGGGCAGGGTCCGCGACGACCTGGCGCGCGTGCACCGCGAGGTGGCAGCGGTCCAGGTGGGCCAGTTCCAGCGCGACGTGCACTGGTGGGACAAGGTCCTGCGCGACGACTCCGACGCCCGGGGCGGCAGGAGCCCGCGACGGGCCGCCCTCGTGAGCGGTCCGGACGGCCCCCTCGGATACGCCCTCTACCGCACCCTGAACAAGAGGGGGGACGACGGGGCCCGGGGCGAGGTACACGTCGAGGAGATCGTCGCGACCGCCCCCGCCGCCTGGACGGCCCTGTACGAGCACCTGTTCAACCGCGACCTGACCAGCAGGATCACCTTCGCCTTCCTGGCCGGGGACAACCCGCTGCACCACCTGCTCGTCGACCGCGACCGCGCCACTCCCACGCTCTTCACGTCCCTGTGGGTGCGGTTGGTGGATGTGGCGGGGGCCCTGGCGGAGCGTTCGTACGCGGCTCCGGTGGAGGCGGTGGTGGAGGTGGCCGACCGCCACGCGCCGTGGAACGCGGGTCGGTGGCGGATCGAGGCGGACCGCGGCGGTGCCCGTGTGGAGCCCACGGCGCAGGCCCCCGACGTGTCCCTGGACGTGTCCCACCTGGGCGCCGCCTACCTGGGGCAGACCTCCCTGACCGGGTACCTGCGCGCGGGGCTGCTCACCGAGCACGTTCCGGGCACGGTGGCCGGGCTGGACGCCGCCCTGCACCGGGCGGACGCCCCGTTCTGCGGCCGTATCTTCTAGAAGGGTGCGCCCCGGGCCATGACGACGAACACTGCATCGGGCCCCGGCCCTGACTCGGAGTGGACGGGGCGCGGTATCGACCGTGCAGAGTGCCCGCAGGTCATCAGGGTCGTGGATGAGGCTCTTGCGCGCCGTGGAACGCGGGTCGGTGGCGGATCGAGGCGGACCGCGGCGCTGAGCGTCCCCCGTGCGCCGCTGGGCGGGGTCGTCTTCTGACCCTCGTGTTCCGCGGAGGGCCGCTTTCTCCGGCGGGGGAGCGGCCCCGCTGTCTCGGCCCCGCCGGATCGCGCGGCCCCCACGTGCGGTTTCCGTACGCGCGGAACACGGATGTGTCTTGACGCACATACTGATCTACTGATTTAGTCAGTATATGAATCGCACCGCGCCGTCGTTGTCAGAGCGCCTCGCCGACGACATCGTCGAGATCATCCGCAGGGATCACCTGGGACCCGGGGACCTCATGGCCTCCTCGCGGGAACTCGCCCAGCGCTTCGAGGTCACCACACCGACCGTCAGGGAGGCGCTGCGCCGCCTGGAGGCCACCGGGGTCGTGGAGTTCCGGCACGGCTCGGGCACCTACGTCGGGCCCGGCTTCGCCCGCACCCTCATGGTCAACCCGCACCTGCCCCGGGGTGCCGGGGACTCCGTCCTCGAACTCGCGGAGGCCAGGCTGGTCATCGAACCCGCCATCGCCGCCACGGCCGCGCGCACCCGCGACGCGGCCCAGCTCGCGCAGCTCGAACGCTCCGCGCAGAACGCCCTCCACCCGCCCAGGTTCGACGCGGGGGAGGCCGTACACTTCCACGTCGCCCTGGCCGCCGCCACCGGGAACGGTCTCCTGCGCGAGGCGGTCGAGGCCCTGCTCCACGTCCGCTCGCGCGAACAGGTCGAGATCCGGCACCGCTACGACGACCGCGAACGCGACCACGCCGAGCACATGGACATCCTCACCGCCGTGCGGGACGGCGACCCCGCCGCGGCAGAACGCCTGACCAGGGAGCACCTCACCTCGATCCGCGACGCCGTGGCGGCGGCCTCCCCGACGGGGGAGGGGCGGTGACCCCGCCGCCCCGGGAGACCCCGCACCGACTCTCCGAGATGACCACCGTCGAGGCCCGGCACGCCGTGGCCGCCAGCCCGGTCGTGATCCTCCCGGCCGGCGCCTTCGAGCAGCACGGCCCCGGCCTTCCCCTGGCGACCGACCTGATCCGGGCCGAGGCCGTCGCCGAACGCGTGGCCGGACGCCTCGGCGGACGGGCGGTCATCGGGCCGTCGATCCCGGTCGGGGTCTCCCCGCACCACCTGGCCTTCGCCGGCACGCTCAGCCTCTCCACGGGCACCTTCCGCGCGCTGGTGCGCGAGTACCTGGACGGCCTCCACCGCCACGGGTGGCGCCGGGTCCTCGTCATCACCGGCCACGGCGGCAACAACGCGGCGCTCACCACCGTGGCCCAGGACCTGCTGGCCGAACTGCCCGACCTGGAGTTCGCCTGGACCCCGCTGACCTCGCTCGCGGCCGACGTGGTGGCCCGAATGCCCACGGGCGAGGTCCACGGCCACAGCGGCGAGGCGGAGACCGCCCAGATGCTGCACCTGGCACCCGGGCTGGTCCACACGGACCGTCTGGCACCCGGCACCACCGCCCTGTCGGAACTCGACGGGCTCGCACGCCTGGCCCGGCGCCCCGGCCACCCCGTGACACAGGTCCGCTACGACCGTCTGAGCCCCAGCGGTGTCCTCGGTGACCCGCGCAGGGCCGGCGCCGCCGACGGGGCCGACATCGTCGAGGCGATCGTCGGGCGCGTCACCGACTACGTCCAGGAGTGGCTGAAGGACTGACCGGCCCGGCCGCACCCCGGCCGTCCGGTACCCCGGGCGACCGCCCCCGCCGCCCCGCTCCCCACCACCGCCCGCACCGGGTCCGCCTCGCGCGGGCCCGGCCGAACCCGACGACCACCGCCCAGCCCTCCCAACACGTGCCGAGGGCCCCTCGGTCATGCCCGGTGCCCGCCCGACGGCGCGCGCCACCCCCTGGACACCGACGGAAGGACGACGTCCATGACCATCCGCACCGGCCGCACCCGCCTCGGGCGCCTCATCCGGATCGCGGCGGCCGCCACCGCGGCCGCCCTGTTCCTGCCCGCCACGGCACAGGCCGCCTCCGCCCCGTCGGCGGTGCCCCCCGCCGGCCCCTCCGGCGCCCCATGGTCGCAGGGATGCGGTACCGCCCCGCCCCAGGAACCGGGGGAGAGCGCCCAGCACGCCCTCACCAGCGGGGGCCTGGAACGCTCCTACCGCCTCCACCTGCCCGACGGATACACCGCCCGCCACGCCTGGCCGGTCGTGCTGGCCTTCCACGGCCGCGGCAACACCGGTGCAGGGACCGAGGAGTTCTCCAAGCTGTCCGAACTCCCCGCCGTCGTCGTCTACCCGGAAGGCGTCGTCGGCACAGGAGAGGGGGACCGGCAGGCCTGGCAGGGCGCCCCCTACTCGGCGCCCGGTGTGGACGACGTGGCCTTCACCCACGACCTGCTCGACGAGGTCGAGTCCGGACTGTGCGTCGACCGCCGCAGGGTCTACGCCACCGGCAAGTCCAACGGCGGAGGCTTCACAGCGGTCCTGGCCTGCGCCGCCTCGGAGCGGATCACCGCCATCGCCCCCGTCGCCGCGGCCCTGTACCCCCACGGCCCGGATTGCGAGGCCACGCGCCCGGTACCGGTCATCGAGTTCCACGGCACCGCCGACGCGACCATCCCCTACACGGGCGACGCGGACCGGGGTCTGCCCGCCCTGGAGGACTGGAGCGCCGAACGGGCGCGGCGCAACGGCTGCCGTCCCGCCGAACGGACCAGCCGGACCGAGCCCGATATCACCGTCCACCGGTGGCTCGGATGCGACGGCGGAGCGCAGGTGCGCCACGTGGCGGTCGAGGGGGGCGGACACACCTGGCCCGGCGCCGACTCCTACAGCGGAGGCGGACGGACCACCCAGACCATCGAGGCCCACGAGGAACTCTGGCGCTTCCTGAGCGGCCACCGGCTGCCCCTCCACCGCTGACCCCTCCGACCAAGGAGTTCCCGATGTCCCGACGTACACCCCCGGGCAAGCAGAGCGGTACGACGCCCCCGGAGCAGCCGCCGCTGCCGCGCATCATCCGCGCCATGGCCGTCATCGAGCGGGTCGGCAACGCCCTGCCCCACCCCTTCTGGCTCTTCTGGATCCTCGCCGCCGTCCTCGCCGTCTCCAGCGCGGTGATGGCCGCGCTGGGCGTCAGCGTCGTCTCACCGGGTGAGGGCGTGACGGTGGAGGTGCGCAGCCTCCTCAGCGGTGAGGGCCTTGCGATGGCCGTCTCCACCATGATCGACAACTTCGCCTCGTTCCCGCCGATGGCCACCATCGTCGCGGTCATCATGGGGGTGGCGGTCGCCGAGCGCAGCGGCTTCCTCGCCGCCCTCATGCGGGTCAGCGTCTCGCGGGTCTCCACCGGCTGGGTGGTCTTCGCGGTGGCGTTCGCCGGAACGGTCTCGCACGTGGCCTCGGCCGCGGCCTACGTCATCCTGGTCCCCCTCGGAGGGCTGGCGTTCCGCGCGGTCGGCCGCTCGCCGATCCTGGGCGTGGTCGTCGCCTACACCGCCATCGCCTCGGGGTACGACGCGAGCCCCGTGCCGACCCCCAACGACGCGATCTTCGCGGGCATCACCACCGCCGCCGCCCAGATCATCGACCCGGACGCGTACGTCTCCCCGCTGAGCAACTGGTTCTTCAACATCGCCTCCTCCCTGGTCCTGGCCGCCGTGATCACGGTGATCACCAAGTTCGTCCTGGAGAAGCGGCCGGACCTGGACCCCGACCCGGACGCCGACCTGGAGGACCTGGGCGCCCTGCGCCTGAGCGGGGACGAGCGGTCCGGCCTGCGCCGGGCGCTCCTCGCCCTGGGGGCGGCACTGGTCGCGCTGATCCTCGTCGTGGCCCCGGAGGGGTCGCCCCTGCGCGGTGCGGACGGCGGGCTCGCCGAGTCCCCGCTGCTCTCCGGGATCGGCGCGGTGGTCGCGCTCCTGTTCGGCCTCGTCGGTATCGTCTACGGCCACCGTGTGGGCACCATCGAGAGGCCGGGTGACGTGCCCGCACTGATGGTCCAGGGGGTCAGGCAGATGGCCCCGGTCCTGGTGCTGTTCTTCGCGATCGCCCAGTTCCTCGCCTACTTCGGCTGGACCCGCATCGGCGACGTGATCGCGGTGCGTGCCGCCGAGGCACTGGAGACGAGCGGGATCCCGATCGTGGTCCTCTTCCTGTTCATCCTCGTGCTCCTCACCCTCATCAACATCATCGTCACCAGCGGTTCGGCCATGTGGGCGATCTGCGCGCCCGTGCTCGTACCGATGCTCATGCTGGTCGAGGTTCCGGCCGAGACCACACAGGCGCTGTTCCGCATCGCCGACTCCGGATCGACGGCGATCACGCCGATGAGCCCGTACTTCGTGATGGCGCTCGGCTTCCTCCAGCGCTACCGCAAGGACGCGGGGATCGGCACCCTGGCCTCCTACACGCTGCCGCTCGCGGTGGGGATGACGGCCGTGTGGACCCTGCTCTTCCTCGCCTGGTGGGCCCTGGGCATCCCGCTCGGGCCCGGAGCGCCCGTCCGCTGAGACCGCGCGGCCCCCGGGGCGGGGACGGTACCCGTGCAGGGGCCCGTCCCCGCCCGTGGGGCCACCGGAGCCCCGGCGAAGCTCCGCGCCACCGGGCCGCATGGATGCCGTTAGGGTTCGCCGCCGGTTCCGCATGGAAGCCGTTAGGACGCACATCAGCGCAGTTCCAGGGGATTTGAATGGGTTTCGGGTCATTGAGGCCCGCGCCCCCGGCCGGGGGCACCACCCTTCACCCCAGGGAGTCGTCCCGTGCTCGATGTTGTCTACGTGCTCAGCGTGCTCGCCGCGTTCGCGCTGGTCGGCGTGGTCGGCTGGGGGGTCGGCAAGCTGTGACCGCCCTCGACCTCCCCGCCGCCGCACTGGCGGTGGCCGCGATCGTCTACCTCGTGTACGCCCTCGTACGTCCGGAGCGGTTCTGATGGCCGCACTCCTGGCGGTCCTGCCCGCCGCCACCACCGCCCTGATCCTCGCCCTGCTGTATCGCCCCCTCGGCGAGTACATGGCGCGGGTCTTCACCTCCCCCGGGGACCTCGCGGCCGAACGCGGCCTCTACAGGCTGATCGGCGTGGACCCCGCCTCCGAGCAGTCGTGGCAGGCGTACCTGCGCGGTGTACTCGCCTTCTCCGCGGTCGGCGTGCTGTTCCTGTACCTGCTCCAACGGCTCCAGGCCCTCCTGCCGTCCTCCCTCGGCCTGCCGCCCGTCCCCGAGGGCCTCGCGTTCAGCACCGCGGCGTCGTTCGTGACGAACACGAACTGGCAGTCGTACTCGCCCGAGCTCACGATGGGCCACCTCGTGCAGTTCTCCGGCCTGGCCGTGCAGAACTTCGTCTCCGCCGCGGTGGGGATCTCCGTCGCCGTGGCCCTGGTCCGGGGGATCGCCCGCCGCCGGTCGGGCACCATCGGCAACTTCTGGGTCGACCTCACCCGCGCGACCCTGCGGATCCTGCTGCCGATCTCGCTGCTCGCCGCCCTGGTCCTGATCGCGGGCGGAGTCGTCCAGAACCTCGGCGGCTTCACACAGGTTGACACCCTCGCCGGGGGGACGCAGACGATCCCCGGCGGCACGGTCGCCTCCCAGGAGGCCGTCAAGCTCCTGGGCACGAACGGCGGCGGCTACTACAACGCCAACTCCGCGCACCCGTTCGAGAACCCCGCGCCCTGGACCAACCTGTTCGAGATCGTGCTCATGCTGATGATCCCGTTCGCCCTTCCCCGCACCTTCGGGCGGATGGTCGGCGACCACCGGCAGGGCTACGCGGTCCTCGCCGCGATGGCGGCGGTCTTCGCGGTCTCCCTCACCGCCATGACCGTTCTGGAGCTGAACGGCGCCGGAACGGCCCCCGAGGCCGCCGGAGCGGCCATGGAGGGCAAGGAGCAGAGGTTCGGAGTCCTGGCCTCCACGCTGTTCGGATCGTCGAGCACCCTGACCTCGACCGGTGCGGTGAACTCGATGTTCGACTCCTACACCGCCCTCGGCGGAATGATGCCGATGATCAACATGATGCTCGGCGAGGTCGCGCCCGGCGGTGTCGGCTCGGGCCTCTACGGCATGCTCGTCCTGGCCGTCCTGGCGGTGTTCGTCGGCGGCCTGCTGGTCGGCCGCACCCCCGAGTACCTCGGCAAGAGGCTCGGGCCGCGAGAGATCAAGCTCGCCGGCCTCTACATCCTCGTCGCTCCGACCCTGGTGCTCGCGGGCACGGCGCTCAGCTTCGCCGTTCCCGCCATCCGCGCCGACGTGGAGGCGACGTCGATCTGGAACCCCGGACTGCACGGCCTGTCCGAGGTCCTGTACGCGTTCACCTCGGCGTCCAACAACAACGGCTCCGCCTTCGCCGGGCTGAACGCGAACACGCCCTGGTTCAACACCGCACTGGGCACGGCCATGCTGCTGGGGCGGTTCGTCCCGATCGTCCTCGTCCTCGCCCTGGCCGGTTCCCTCGCGTCCCAGGAGAGGGTGCCCGTCACCGGAGGCACCCTGCCCACCCACCGGCCGCAGTTCGTCGGCCTACTCATCGGCACCACCGTCCTGGTGACAGCCCTGACCTACTTTCCCGTTCTCGCGCTGGGCCCCCTGGCGGAAGGACTGTGACGACCGTGTCCACCACATCCCGTACACCCACCACCGGGGCACCGCCGAACGCCTCCCCCGAACCCGGACCCGCGCCGCGCCGCCGTGCGTTCGGCCCCGCCCAGGTCGTCGCCGCGCTCCCCGGGGCGCTGCGCAAGCTCGACCCGCGGACCATGCGGCACACCCCCGTCATGTTCGTCGTCGAGGCCGGTGCCGCGCTCACCACGGTCATGGCTGTCGCCGAACCGTTCCTCGGCGGCCCCGAACCCTCCGGTGGTTCGCCGATCCCCGCCGGCTTCACCTGGGCGATCGCCCTCTGGCTGTGGCTGACCGTCGTCTTCGCCAACCTCGCAGAGTCCGTCGCCGAGGGCAGGGGCAGGGCCCAGGCCGACAGCCTGCGCCGGACGCGGACCAGTACCGCGGCGAACCGGGTGGTCGGCTACGACCCCGCGGGCGACCCCTCCGCCGAGTACACCGAGGTCCGGACGGTCTCCTCGGCCGACCTCGGCCCCGGCGACGTCGTGGCCGTCTCGGCGGGCGAGCTCATCCCCGGTGACGGCGACATCGTCCGGGGCATCGCCTCGGTGGACGAGTCGGCGATCACCGGCGAGTCGGCGCCCGTGGTGCGCGAGTCCGGCGGGGACCGCAGCGCCGTGACCGGGGGCACGCGGGTGCTCTCGGACCGGATCGTCGTCCGGATCACGTCCAGGCCGGGCGAGACCTTCGTCGACCGGATGATCGCCCTGGTCGAGGGCGCCGTGCGGCAGAAGACCCCCAACGAGATCGCGCTCGACATCCTCCTGGCGAGCCTGTCGGTCGCCTTCGTGGTCGTCGTGCTCACACTCGGCCCGATCGCCTCCTACGCCGGGGCGCCGGTGAGCGTCCCCGTCCTGGTCGCCCTCCTGGTCTGCCTCGTCCCCACCACCATCGGCGCGCTGCTGTCCGCGATCGGCATCGCGGGCATGGACCGGCTCGTGCAGCACAACGTGCTGGCCATGTCGGGCCGCGCCGTCGAGGCCGCGGGCGACGTGACCACCCTGCTGCTGGACAAGACCGGCACCATCACCCACGGCAACCGCCGGGCGAGCGAGTTCCTGCCGCTCGCCGGCGTGCCCGGGGACGAACTCGTCCGCGAGGCCGCGCTGTCCTCCCTGGCCGACCCCACCCCGGAAGGCGCTTCCATCGTGGAGCTCGCCGCGGCCGAGCACGTGCGGGTGGGGCCCACGGAGCCGGGCGAGGTCGTCCCGTTCACCGCCCGGACCCGGATGAGCGGCATCGACCGGCCGGACGGGACCCGGGTGCGCAAGGGGGCGGGGTCCGCCGTCATCGCGTGGATCGAGGAGGAGGGCCCCCTCGACGGGGCGGTCCGCGCCGAACTCGACACCCTGGTCGAACGCGTCTCCCGGAGCGGGGGGACCCCCCTGGTCGTCGCCGTGCGGACGCCGGGCGCCACCGGCGCGGTCCTGGGCGTGGTCCACCTCAAGGACGTGGTCAAGGAGGGTATCGCCGAACGCTTCGCCGAACTCCGGTCGATGGGCATCCGCACCGTCATGGTCACCGGGGACAACCCCCTCACGGCCAAGGCGATCGCCGCCGAGGCAGGGGTCGACGACTTCCTCGCCGAGGCCGCACCCGAGGACAAGCTCGCCCTCATCCGCAGGGAGCAGGAGGGCGGCAACCTCGTCGCGATGACCGGCGACGGCACCAACGACGCCCCGGCCCTCGCCCAGGCCGACGTCGGCGTGGCCATGAACACCGGCACCTCGGCCGCCAAGGAGGCCGGGAACATGGTGGACCTGGACTCCGACCCCACCAAGCTCATCGACGTGGTCCGGATCGGCAAGCAGCTGCTCATCACCCGCGGCTCCCTGACCACGTTCTCCGTCGCCAACGACATCGCCAAGTACTTCGCGATCATCCCCGCGATGTTCTCCGGGGCCTTCCCCGGCCTGGAGGCGCTGAACGTCATGGGGCTGGGTTCGCCCGCGTCGGCGATCATGTCGGCGGTCGTCTTCAACGCGATCGTCATCGTGGTCCTCATCCCGCTCGCCCTGCGCGGCGTCCGCTACCGGCCCCTGAACGCGTCGCAGCTGCTCAGCCGCAACCTGCTCGTCTACGGCCTCGGCGGAGTACTCGCCCCCTTCCTCGGCATCACACTCATCGACCTCGTCGTCAGCGCCCTCCCGGGCTTCTGACGGCACCGGCAGGAGGCAACCCACCATGAGCTCCACACGAGCCACCGTGCGCCAGTACGGCGTCGCCGTCCGCGCGCTGCTGATCCTCACCCTCGTCCTCGGCCTGGCCTACCCCCTGGCCGTCACCGCTATGGGACAGCTGCTCATGCCGGACCGCGCAGCCGGGTCGCTCCTCAGGGCGGAGGACGGGACCGTCATCGGTTCGTCCCTGATCGGGCAGCCGTTCGCCGACACGAACGGCGAACCGCTCCGGGAGTGGTTCCAGCCCCGGCCGTCCGCGGCCGGGGACGGCCACGACGCGGGGGCCTCCGGAGGCACGAACCTCGGACCGGAGAACCCCGACCTCGTCGCCGCCGTCGAGGAGCGCAGGGCGGCCGTCGCGGAGTTCGAGGGGGTGGACCCCGCCGACGTCCCGGCCGACGCGCTCACCGCGTCGGGCTCGGGACTGGACCCGCACATCAGCCCCGAGTACGCCCTGCTCCAGGTGCCCAGGGTCGCGGAGGCGAGGGGAAGGTCGGAGGTGGAGGCCCAGGACCTGGTCCGGCGTAGTATCGAGCGCCGGGACCTGGGGTTCCTGGGGGAGGAGAGGGTCAACGTCCTGGAGTTGAACCTCGCTGTCGACGGATGGGGAACGCGAACCTCATGAGAAGGGGACGGCTGAGGGTCTTCCTCGGCGCCGCTCCGGGCGTCGGCAAGACCTACACCATGCTTGAGGAGGGCCGGCGCTTGCGCGACGAGGGCGGGGACGTTGTGGCGGCCGTCGTCGAGACGCACGGCCGCTGCGCCACGGCCGCGATGGCCGAGGGCATCGAGGCGGTGCCGCGCGCGAGCGTGTCCCACCGGGGCGTCGGACTGACGGAGATGGACCTGGACGCCGTCCTGGCGCGCCGCCCGGGGACAGCCCTGGTCGACGAGTACGCGCACACCAACGCCCCCGGCTCCCGCCACGAAAAGCGCTGGGAGGACGTGGCGGCGCTGCTCGCGGCCGGGATCGACGTCATCACGACCGTCAACATCCAGCACATCGAGTCCCTCAACGACGTCGTCCAGCAGATCACCGGTGTCCCCCAGCGGGAGACCGTCCCCGACAAGGTGCTGCGCGCCGCCGACCAGATCGAACTGGTCGACCTGGCGCCGCAGGCCCTCCGGGACCGCCTGGCGGCGGGACACGTCTATCCGGCCGAGCGGATCGACGCCGCACTGTCCAACTACTTCCGGCTGGGCAACCTCACCGCGCTGCGCGAACTCGCCCTGCTGTGGCTGGCCGACGAGGTGGACAGCGCACTGAAGGACTACCGGGCCGAGCACCGCATCGACAGCACGTGGGAGGCCCGCGAGCGCGTCGTGGTCGCCCTGACCGGCGGCCCCGAGGGGGAGACCCTGCTCCGAAGGGGCGCGCGCATCGCCGCGCGCTCCTCCGGGGGCGAGCTCCTCGCCGTGCACGTCAGCAGCCAGGAGGGGCTGCGCGAGGGCCGCCCCGAGGCGCTCGCCGCGCAGCGCTCCCTGGCCGAGAAGCTCGGCGGTACCTTCCACCAGGTGGTCGGCGACGGCATCCCCGAGACGCTCGTCGAGTTCGCCCGCGCCGTGAACGCCACCCAGCTGGTCATCGGCATCAGCCGCCGCGGACGCCTCGCCGCCGCCCTGACCGGACCGGGGATCGGCGCCACCGTCATCCGGGAGTCCGGCGGCATCGACGTCCACATCGTCAACCACGCCGCGGCCGGGGGAGGGTCCGCCCTGCCGCGCCCGGGCGGCGCTCTCACGCCCGGGCGCCGCGCCCTGGGG
>NZ_JBHXQY010000104.1:0-13267 GCF_042716955.1 Nocardiopsis sp. NPDC058631
GCGCGGGGCGCCGCGGCGCCGCGGCCCGCGCCCGTGCTCTGCTCAGAACCGCGCGTCGGGGTCGGCCGCGCCGTCGAGCAGCGCCCGGCGGAAGCCCTCCACCGCGGCGACCACGGTGGCCTCCTCGAACAGGTCGGTGCGGTACTGGACGGCACCGAACAGGTCCCCCGTGGGCGGGAGGCTGAGCGTCCACAGGGCGCCGTCGGGGACGTCGGAGCCCTGGGGCACCGACGTCAGCCGTTCCTGGATCTCGGTGAACTCCACTCCCCCGTGGACCTCGCCCTCCAGCACGTGGGGTGAGGGGAAGAGCTGGAAGACGACGGGGGCGGCGTCGTCGGCCGTCCCCGGTTCCATCAGCCCGGGGGCCTCGGCGAAGATCCGTACGGCCGGCATGTCACGGGTGTAGTCCTCACCGCAGGTCCTGCGGGTACGGCCCAGCACCTCCCGGAAGCTGGAGCAGCCCCCGATGTCGGTGCGCAGCGGCAGGAAGTTGAAGAAGGGGCCCACGGTGCGGTGGAACCTCGGGTCGGGGCGGCCCGGGGTGAACGTGGGGACGACGAGGTCGGTGGCGCCCGTCAGCCGGGACAGGTGCAGGCCGTAGGCGCTCAGCAGCACCATGAACGGCGTGCTGCGGCTCGTCCGCGCCAGGTCCAGGACGGGGCGAAAGGTCTCCGCGTCGATGCGGAAGCGGTGGACCGCGGTCCGGGGCGTGCGGCCCTCCGACCGCCGGTGGTCGGAGGGGGTCGCGGTGAGGCGTGCCCCGGACAGCCGCCGCCTCCAGTAGGCGGGTCCCGTCTCGTCGCCCTCCGCTCGGGCGCGCTCCTCCCACACGTGGTCGGTGTACTGGAGCACGTCCTCCGTCACGGGGGTGCTCGCCCCGAGGCGGACCGCGTAGCGTTCGGCCAGATCCCGGACGATGACCCGGACCGACCAGCCGTCCGTGGAGATGTGGTGCGCCAGCAGGACCAGGACGGCGTCGCGCTCGTCGAACCGGGCCAGGACGGCGCGCAGGTGCGGGACCTCGTCCGCGTCCTTGGTCCACGACTCGGCCTCGCTGACGAGTGCCTCGGCGGCAGCGGCCCGCTCGCCTCCGGTCACGGCGGAGAGGTCGCGTTCCTCCAGTCGGACCGGCCCCGCGGGGAGGACCCGCTGGTGGTAGTCGCCCTCGTCCCTGACGATCACGGTGCGCAGCGCCTCGTGGCGCTCCACCACGTCGTCCAGTGAGACCCTCAGCGCGGCCGTGTCCAGCGCCCCTCTCAGGCGCCATCCGTGGACGATGTGGTAGCGGGGACCGAAGGGTCCCTGCTCGTCGCCTCCGTCGAAGACGCTGACGAACTGCTGGTTGAAGGAGAGCGGGACACGTCCCCGCTCGCCTCGGACGTCGGTCGGTCGTTCGGAAACGGTCACTGTGCGTCCCCTTCTCGAAGGCGTGCGAAGCCGGCGCGGCCACGGGCCTTGGCGCCCCGGGCCGCGGCGCCCACGAACGCTAGCAACCGGCCCTGCCCCCGCACTTCTCCCCACTTGCCGCCTCACCGGCCACGACGCGCGTCCGGGCCCGTGGGGGGACGAAGGGCAATCGGGGAGACGTCGCGCCCCGGCACCGCCTGTGAAGCTGCTTCACGAGCTGGCACAGAGACTGAGGAGCGAGCACGATGACAGTCACCGAGAGGTCCGCAGGAGACGGCCGGGGAGCACCCGACGAGCCCGCTCCGACCCGACGGGAGGTGCTCGCCCGCGCCGAGGCCATGGTCCCGCGCCTGGTCGCCGCCCAGGCGGAGACCGAGCGGCTGACGCACTACTCGCAGGAGACGCACGAGGCCTTCACCGAGGCCGGCTTCTACCGCCTCCTGGTGCCGCGCCGGTTCGGGGGGCTGGAGATGGGCGTCCGCACGTTTCTGGACGTGTCGCGGACCCTGGCGCGGGCCTGCCCCTCCACGGGGTGGATGTTCTGCCTGGGCGCCACGCACGCGCTCGCGGTGGCCACGCTCTTCGGGGAGCGCGCCCAGTCGGAGATCCTCGCGGACGGGGACTTCGTCTGCCCGGCCACCATCGTCCCCGGAGGCGAGGCCCGCCGCCACCCCGACGGGGGCTGGGAGGTGGAGGGCACCTGGCGCTACTGTTCCGGCTCCCCCTACGCGACGCACTTCCTGGGCCATGCCCTCGTCCCAGGGGAGGGGGGCGCGCCGCCCTCCCCCCTGCTGTTCGTGGCGCCGCGCGACCAGTGGGAGCGACTCGACGACTGGGGCGGGCAGCTGGGCCTGCGCGGGAGCGGCTCGCACGGCGTCGCCATGCGGGGGGCGCGCGTCCCCGACCACTGGGCCCTGCCCGTCCACCTGAGCGAGGTGTCGGCCGCCGAGGACACACCCGGTCGGGCACTGCACGGCCCCCACTACGGCGGCGGCCCGCTGAGCTTCATGAACCTGGAGATCGCCGTGCTCGCCGTCGGCATGGCGCAGGGCGCCCTCGACGCCTACGGGGAGTCGATGTTGTCCCGGAACACCCTGCTGCCGCCCTTCGTCAAGAGGGCCGGGGACCCCGACTACCAGACCTGGTACGGCGAGGCCGCCGGGCTGATCGGCACGGCCGAGGCCGCGGCCAACGACGCCGTCCGCCAGTGGGAGGAGCTGTGCGAGGGGGGTGCCGCCTTCACACGGGAGGAGGACCTGCGACTCGCCGCGATGTGCCGCCAGATCATCCTGCTGTGCTGGCGTGCGGTCGAACGGTACCTGTTCCCGACCGTCGGATCGAGCGCGCTGCGCCACGGTGAGCGGATCGAGCGGGTCTGGCGGGACATGTCGACGCTCCACGGCCACACCGGTATCTCCGTGCTCCTGCCCACCCGCGCCATGCGCGACCTGGCTCGCGTGCGCTTCGGGACCGCGTGATGGGTAGGGGCGCGGCGCCCGAGGGGCCGCACGGACCGGGCTACGCGGCGACGACGGGCGTGTTCAACACGGCGCAGCCCGTGTGCCCCGACCACGCGGTGACCGCGCGGTCGGTGGAGGAGGTGCGCGCCGCGGTCAGATGGGCCGTCGCGGAGGGCGTACAGGTGCGGGCCCACACGACGGGGCACGCGTCGGGGTCCGGCCCGGGGATGGGGGGCTCACTGCTGGTGCGCCCCCTGATCGACGGCCGCGTCGAGGTCGACGCCCCGTCCCGCCGCGTCAGGGTGCCGGCGGGCAGGACGTGGGGGGAGGTCGTCGCCGCGTGCGCGCCGTACGGGCTGGTGGCGCCGCACGGCTCCTCCCCCACCGTCGGGGTGGTGGGCTACCTCCTGCGCGGCGGTCTGAGTTCGCACGGCAGACTCACCGGGATCGGCGCGAACAGTCTGAGCGCGGCCGAGGTGGTCACCGCCGAGGGGGAAGTGCGCCGCGTCGACGCGGACTCGGACCCCGAACTGCTGTGGGCGCTGCGCGGCGGAGGCGGGGGCCTGGGGGTCGTCACCTCCGTCGAGATCGACCTCGTCCCGGTGACCGAGGTGTTCACCGGTGCCGCTTTCTGGTCCGCGGCGGACGCCGACCGCCTGCTCCCCCTGTGGACGGAGTGGGCCCGGGAGGCACCCCGGGCGGTGACCACCTCCCTGCGGGTCATGCGTCTCCCCGACGCACCGGGCGTCCCAGCCGAGCTGCGGCGCGGCCCGGTGCTGTGCGTGGACGGGGCAGCCGTGCGCACCGGAGCCGCGGAGCCGGCCGCCGCGGCCACCGCCCAGACGCTGCTCGGCCCGCTGAGGGCGGCGGCCCGCCCCCTGGCGGACAGCTGGCGGGAGGCCGGTGCGGCGGACGTCCCGCTCTCCCACATGGACCCCGCCGACCCCCTGCCGTTGGTGAACGACCACATGCTGGTGCGGGAGACCGGGCAGGAGGGGACGGCCCTGTTCCTGGAGGCGGCACTGGACGGGGCGTCCGCTCCGATGGCCAACCTCGAACTCCGCCAGCTCGGCGGCGCACTCGCCTCGCCCCCGCGTCCGGGCGGGGTCCTGGACCGCCTCGACGCCGCCTACGCCTACCTGGCGGGCGCGGTCCCCGTGAACGGCGGGGCGGGGCTCGACGCCGCCCTCACGCGTATGCGGAACGTCCTGTCCCCGTGGGACACCGGACGATCCGCCCCGACCTTCTCCGGCGCGGCCTCCCGGGGCGCGCCGGCGCTCTCCGACGGGGACGCCCGGACCCTCGCCGCGATTCGTGGGCGCACGGACCCCTCCGGGCTGTTCCGCGGCGACGTGCACGCCGCCTGTACCTGACACGAAGGAGTTCCCATGCGATCCCGAACCACCGTGGCCATCGACCCCACGGGCGCCGACGTCTACGGCGAGGCCGAGCGGATCCGGGCCTCGGGCCCGGTCGCCCGGGTCGAACTCCCCGGAGGCGTCAGGGCCTGGTCCGTGACCGGCTACGAGGCGGCGCGGCGGGTGCTGGCCGACCCCCGCTTCTCCAAGGACCCGCGCAAGCACTGGACCGCCTTTGCCGAGGGGACGCTCGACCCGGCGTTCCCCCTGATCGGCTGGGCGCTGATGGAGAACCTGACGACCTCCCACGGCGAGGACCACACCCGCCTGCGGCGCCTGGTGACGGGGGCCTTCACCACCGGCAGGATGCGGGGGCTGCGTCCGGGCGTCGAGGCCGCCACGGCCCGGCTCCTGGACCGGCTGGAGGAGTGGGGGCCGGACAGGGCGGTGGACCTGAAGTCGCGGTTCGCGGAGCCCCTGGCCCTGCACGTGATCTGCGACCTGCTCGGCGTGCCCCAGACCATGCGCGAGGACCTTTTCGGCGGGGGGAAGGCCAACACCGACAGCACGCTGTCCTCCGAGGAGACCGCCGCGAGCATCGAGAGGGTCCACGCGATCGCCGACGACCTCATCGCGGCCAAACGGGAGGAACCCGGAGACGACCTGGTCAGCGACCTGGTACGCGCCAGGGACGGGGACGGTTCCCAGCTGGACGACAGCGAGTTGAAGGGGACGGTCCTCCTGCTCGTCTCCACCGGGACGGAACCCGTGAAGAACCTGCTCGCCAACACCCTGCGCGAGCTCCTCCTCCACCCCGGGCACCACGCGGCGGTCCTGAACGGCGGCCTGGCGCTCGCCGACGTCGTCGAGGAGACGCTCCGCTCCCAGGCGCCGGTCGCCCACCTGCCCTTCCGGTTCGCCACCGAGGACGTGGAGGTCGCGGGGGTCACCGTGCCGCGGGGTGAACCGGTCCTGATCCACTACGCCGCCGCGGGGCGTGACCCCTCGCTCCACGGACCGGACGCCGACCGGTTCGACCCGGACCGTGAGGACAAGCGCCACCTGGCCTTCGGTCACGGCGTCTACAGGTGCGTGGGCACTCCCCTGGCCCGCATGGAGGCGGACGTGGCCCTGTCCGCGCTCCTCCCGCGCTTCCCGGAGATGCGCCTGGCCGTGGCGCCCGGGGACCTGCGGGCCCAGAACACCTTCATCATGAACGCGCCCGACGCGCTGCCCGTGCTGCTCGGAGGCGCCGCCCCGCGTGCGTGACGCCGCCGGAACCGTGTCCGGGGGAGGCACCGCCTCCCCCGCGCGGGTCGGGCCGGAGATGCCCTCTCCGATTCCCTTCCACCGCTTCGACACGCTTGGTAGTGTTGCGCTCTCCGCACCACCCCCCGCCCCCGTGCCCCCAGGGGCTTCCTCCAGAAACGGCCGCCAGTGACGGAGAACCGTAGGAGCAACGTGCCGACCGAACGCGCGGGCGCCCGCGCCTGGCTGGGGCTCGCCGTGCTGGCGCTCCCCACGATCCTGGTATCCCTGGACATCGGAGTCCTCTTCCTCGCGCTGCCGCACCTCAGCGCCGCTCTGGGCGCCGACGGGACCCAGCAGTTGTGGATCACCGACATGTACGGCTTCACGCTGTCGGGCTTCCTCGTGCTCATGGGCGCCGTGGGCGACCGGGTCGGCCGCCGCCGCCTGCTCCTGGGCGGGGCCCTCCTCTTCGGCGCGGCCTCCCTGCTCGCCGCCTACGCGCCGGGTCCCGAGGCCCTGATCGCCGCGCGCGCGCTGCTCGGCGTCGCCGGTGCGGCGATGCTGCCCTCGACCCTGTCGCTGGTCCGCACGCTCTTCGAGGACCCCGGTCAGCGCGGCGTGGCCATCTCCATCTGGGTGAGCTGCATGATGACCGGTGCCGCCCTGGGGCCGGTCGTCGGCGGCGCGCTCCTCCAGCACTTCTGGTGGGGTTCGGTCTTCCTGCTCGCCGTGCCCGTGATGCTCGTCCTCCTGGTCGCGGCCCCCGTGCTGCTCCCCGAGTACCGGCGTCCCGGCACCGGCGGGGTGGACGCCGTCAGCGCCCTGCTGTCCCTGGGGACCGTCCTGCCCGTGGTCTACGGACTCAAGGAGTTCGCCGTGCACGGCACCGACTCCCCGTGGGTGCCCCTGGGCTCGGTGCTGGCGGGCGTGCTCGTCGGAGCCGTCTTCGTGCGCCGCCAACTGGTGGTCGACGACCCCCTCCTGGACCTGCGGCTGTTCTCCTCCAGGAGGTTCAGCGCGGCCCTCGTCTCCCTGCTCCTCGCCGGTGTGGTGCTGGCGGGAACCTTCCTCCTCGTCAGCCAGTACGTGCAGTCGGTGGCAGGCCTGACCCCCGCGCGGTCCGGGCTCTGGCTGGCCCCCGCGGGGGCCGCGGTGGCGATCGGGTCCCTGAGCGCCCCTCCGCTGGCCAGGCTGTGGAGCCAGCACGCCGTGGTGGCGGTCGGCCTCCTCCTGGGCGCCGTGGGGTTCGCCCTCGTCGCCACCGCGCCCGCCGAGGGCGGCGTGTTCCAGGCCGTGGCCGGCACGAGCCTGGCCCACCTCGGAGCGGGCCCCCTCCTGGCGTTGGGAGCGGCGGTGGTGGTCGGGTCCGCCCCGCCGGACAGGGCCGGTTCCGCCGCCGCCATGTCCGAGACCGCCAACCACTTCGGATCGGCGCTCGGCCTGGCCGCCATGGGGACGCTGGGCGCCGTGGTCTTCGGGGAACGGCTGTCCTCGACCCTGCCCGACGGCCTGTCGGCGGGAGCGGACGGTGTCGGCGAGACACTGCCCGGGGCGCTCGACACCGCTGCGTCGCTCACCGGCCGGACGGCCGACGATCTCGCCACGGCGGCCCAGGAGGCCTTCACCCTGGGCATGAACGCGGTCGCGCTGTCCGGCGTCGTGGTCTTCGTGGCCCTGGCGGCCCTGGGCTGGGCGGCCCTGCGCGAGCAGCGACCCGCGGACCCCGCCACCGCGGAGTCCGAGCCCGCCTGACGGGCCCCGCTCCGGTGCGCAAGAACGGAGCACAAGGGAGAACAAGGGACACGGCCACCCGCGCCTAGGGTCGCAGGAGCGCCGTCCCCGGATCTCAGTACGACTTCCGGACCCCGGTCGGCGCCGGCCCCCCCACGCGGGGGGCCGCCTCCACCGAGCCGAGAGCGTTGGAGAGATCCGATGACACCTGACACCGCGCACGGCCGCTTCTCCCATTGGGCCCGCGAGACACCCGACGCCGTGGCGGTGGTCTCCGCGGGGACACGGACGACCTACCGGGAACTGGACGCCGCCTCCGACCGACTCGCACACAGGCTCGTCGGGGAGGGGGTGGGTCCGGGCTCTCCGGTGGCCCTCCACATGGAGAGGTCGCCCGCGCTGTTCACCGCCGTCCTCGCCGTCATGAAGGCCGGGGCCTGCTACCTGCCCCTGCACGACGCCTACCCCGACGAACGGGTGGCCCGCATCCTCGAACTGGCGGGCGGCCCCGTGGTCCTGGCCGACGCCGCCTCGGCGGCGGCCAGACCGCTGTCCTTCGCGTCCCCGCTGGTCGTCGACGTTGGGGGAGGCGCGGACCTGGGGCGGCCGACGCCCCCCGACGTCCCCACGGACTCCCAGGCACCCGCCTACGTGATGTTCACGTCCGGCTCCTCGGGCCTGCCGAAGGGCGTCTGCGTCAGTCACGCCAACGTGCTCGACCTGGTGTCCGACCCCTGTTGGGACACGGGGCACCACGACCTCGTGCTGATGGTGGCGCCGCACGCCTTCAGTGTCTCCGCCTACGAGATGCTCGTCCCCCTCCTGAGGGGAGGGACGGTGGTGACGGCCCCGCCGGGCCCCGTCGGGGTATCCGACCTGGCGCGCCTGATCCGGGAGCACGGCATCACCGGACTGCATCTGACGGCCGGCCTGTTCCGCGTGGTGGCGGAGGAGGACCCGGGCTGCCTGGCCGGCGTCCGCGAGGTGCTGACCGGCGGGGACGCCGTGTCCGCCGACGCGGTCCGCCGGGTGATGACCGCCTGCCCCGACCTGGTCGTGCGCACGACCTACGGCGCCACCGAGACCACCCTCTTCACGGTCAGCGCCCCCGTGACCCGGCTTCCCGACCCCGGCGACCGTCTGCCCGTGGGGCGCCCGATGGCGGGCGTGGGAGCACGCGTCCTCGACGACGGCCTCCGGCCCGTGCCGGACGGAGAGACGGGCGAGCTCCACCTCAGCGGTCCCCGCCTGGCGTTGGGCTACCTGGGCCGGACCGAGCTGACGTCCGAACGGTTTTTCGCTCCCGCCGACGGTTCCGCGCCGCGGACCTACCGGACGGGCGACCTGGTCCGGCGGACCGCCGACGGCATGATCGAGGTCGTGGGCCGGGTGGACCAACAGGTGAAGATCCGCGGCTTCCGCGTCGAGCCCGGCGAGGTCGAGGCGGCCCTGTCCCGGATCCCGGAGGTCGCCCACGCCACCGTCGTACCGCAGGAGTTCCTGCCCGGGGACACCCGGCTGGCCGCCTACGTCGTGCCCGCCGCCGGACACGTGATCGACCTGGACGGGGCACGCTCCCTGCTCCGTCGCCTGGTGCCGGAGTACATGGTCCCGGCCGGGTTCGCGGTGATGGCCGCGCTCCCCCTCACCCCCAACGGCAAGGTGGACCGGTCCGCGCTGCCCCCTGTGACGGCCGACCGCGCGGGCGGCCGGCGGGGGCCGCGCACCGGCACCGAGCGGATGGTGTGCGGCCTGTTCTCCGACGTCCTGGGAGCGGAGGAGGTCGGTCCGCACGACGACTTCTTCGAGCTGGGCGGCCAGTCCCTGCTCGCCATGCGCCTGCTCAGCCGGTTGGAGGGCGAGACGGGCGTCGTCCTGGGAGTGACCGCGCTCCTGGACGCACCGACGGTCAGCGGCCTCGCGGCGGAGATCGACCGGCGCGCGGCGGGAGCGGGAGCGTGAGCGCCGCGGGGACGGACGCCGTCCGGTTCCTGGACTCCGAGGGCGTCTACCGGGACCATCCCGAACTGGGCACCGTGTTCGACGGGGAGGAGGTCCGAGGCCTGTACCGGGACATGGCGCTGGTCCGCCGCCTGGACACCGAGGCCCTGGCCCTCGCCCGCCAGGGAGAGCTGGCCGTGTGGACACCCCTTCGCGGGCAGGAGGCCGCGCAGGTCGGCTCGGCCCGCGCCCTGCGCCCCGGGGACATGGCGTTCCCCACCTACCGGGACCACGGCGTCGCGTGGTGCCGCGGGGTGCCCCCGGAGGACATGCTCGCGCACTTCCGGGGCGTCGCGCACTCGGGGTGGGACTCGGGGCGGTACCGGCTCCACCCCTACTCCGTGGTCGTGGGCAGCCACGCGCTCCACGCCGTCGGCTACGCGATGGGGGCGGTGCTCCAGGGGTCGACCGACGCCGCGGTCGCCTACCTCGGCGACGGCGCCATGAGCCAGGGCGACGTCAACGAGGCGTTCGTCTGGGCCGCGGCCCGCAGGGCGCCCGTGGTCTTCGTGTGCCAGAACAACCAGTGGGCGATCTCCGAGCCGGTGTCCCGGCAGTCCACCGTGCCGCTCGCCCGACGGGCGGAGGGCTTCGGCTTCCCGGGGGTCCGTGTGGACGGGAACGACGTGCTCGCCTGCCTGGCGGTGACGCGCGCCGCGCTGGAGAGGGCGCGCGCCGGGCACGGCCCGACGCTCGTGGAGGCCCACACCTACCGCATGGGGCCGCACACCTCCTCCGACGACCCCCGGCGCTACCGGCCGGCCGCGGAGGAGGAGGACTGGCTCCGGCGCGACCCCCTGTCGAGGCTGAGGACGCACCTCCTGCGGACGGACGCGGGCGCCCGCGGGTTCACGGAGTCCGTCGAGCGGGAGTGCGAGGAGCTGGCCGCGACCTTGCGGAGGCGGTGCCGCGCCCTGCCCGACCCCGGTGTGGAGGAGATCTGGGCGCACGCCTACGCGGACCCGCACCCGATCGCGGCGCAGGAGCGTGACTGGTTCACCGGGTACCTGGACTCGTTCGAGGAGGAGGCGCAGTGAGGGCGACGACGGTCCCGGGGGGCTCAGGTGCCACGACGTCCCTGTCCCGGGCTCTCAACACGGGTCTGCGGGAGGCCATGGCCGCCGATCCCTCGGTACTGGTCATGGGCGAGGACGTGGGCACGCTCGGCGGCGTCTTCCGGGTGACCGACGGGCTGATGGCCGAGTTCGGGCCGGACCGCGTCATGGACACGCCCCTGGGAGAGGCCGGGATCGTCGGCACCGCGATCGGTATGGCCCTGCGCGGACTGCGTCCGGTCTGCGAGATCCAGTTCGACGGCTTCGTCTTCCCCGCGTTCAACCAGATCACCACGCAGCTCGCCCACCTGGCCGCACGGAGCCGGGGGACGGTCCGGCTGCCCCTGGTCGTCCGTGTCCCCTTCGGCGGCGGAATCGGAGCGGCCGAGCACCACGGCGAGTCGCCGGAGGCCTACTTCACCCACACGCCCGGCCTGCGCGTCGTGGCCTGCTCCTCGCCGGCCGACGCGCACACGATGATCCGCCAGGCCGTCGCCTGCCCCGACCCGGTGGTGTTCTTCGAGCCCAAACAGCTCTACTGGGAGCGCGGCCCGGTCGACACCGACCTGGCATCGGCTCCCGCGATGGGCAGCGCCGCCGTCGTCCGCCGGGGCACGGACGCCACGCTCCTGGCCTACGGGCCGAGCGTGCGGACGTGCCTGGACGCGGCCGCGGCCGACGACCGCTCCCTGGAGGTCGTGGACCTGCGCTCGCTCAGCCCCCTCGACATGGAGACGGTGACGGCGTCGGTGCGCAGGACCGGGCGGTGCGTCGTGGTGCACGAGGCGCCGGTCTTCGGCGGGCACGGGGCGGAGGTCGCCGCGAGGGTGACGGAGCACTGCTTCGACGCCCTCCGCGCCCCGGTCCTGCGTGTGGGGGGCCTCTCGGCCCCCTACCCGCCCTCGCGCCTGGAGCACCACTACCTTCCCGATCTGGACCGCGTCCTGGACGCGGTGGACAGGACCTGGTGACGCGTATGGGACGGCGGTACTTCTCCCTGCCCGACGTGGGCGAGGGGCTCACGGAGGCGGAGGTCCTGGAGTGGCTGGTGGCCCCGGGCGACAGGGTGGCGGTGAACCAGCCGGTGGTGGAGGTCGAGACCGCCAAGTCGGCGGTGGAGCTGCCCTGCCCGTTCGCCGGGGTCGTGTCCGCCCTGCTCGTGGAGCAGGGCTCGGTGGTGGCGGTCGGGACCCCCCTGATCGCCGTGGACGAGGAGGGGGACGGGGACGGCGAGCCGTCCGACGACGCCCCGATGCTGGTGGGCCACGGATCACGGGAACGGCCCCCCGCCCGGAGGCGCCGGAGGAAGCCGCCCGGGGACGCCCCGGCCCCGCGGTGAACGGGTGCGGCGCGCCCCCGGGCGCGCCGCACCGCCGGGTCACGCTCCGCCGGGGTCCCCGCGCAGAAGCCGCTTGCCGGCCTCGCGGAGGTCGTCGAAGGAGCACAGGTCCGGGACGGTCCACCCCTGCTCGTCGTACTCGGCCATGCAGGTGTCGGCGAAGGCCTTGAACGCGTCCATGTCCCCTGAGGCGACCTGCGAGCGGAGCAGTTCGACCCGGGTGTTCTCGTGGTTGCCCGCGTAGTTGCGCTCGTAGAGCTCGTGCCGTCCGCCGAACTCGGTCCCCGTCGCGTCCCACAGGAGCTTCATCAGCTTCGTGCGCTCCACCGCGCCGACCCCGCCGGTCCCCCGGACGTAGCGGTCCAGGTAGGGGCGCACCTCGGGGGACAGCAGGTCCTCCACCCCCGAGCTGACGTACACGAGGGCGCTGGCGACGTCCTGCTGGATGATCTCGACCACACGCGGATAGCCGACCTGCATGAACCACCGGTAGGCCATGACGTAGCGGGGGTTGGGCAGGAGCGCGCCGTCGCGCCACTCCACGGGGTTGCGGGCGGCCGCGTCCGACAGGCCCCAGAAGAGGTCCTTCCAGGCGAGCACCTCGCCCAGGCGGCTCTGCACGCCGCGGAAGTCGTGGGTACCGGTCATCTCCAGGGCCTTGGCGAGGATGCCCGCGATGAACTCCAGCTTCACCGCGAGCCGGGTGCACCCGTGGAACGTGAACCGCTCCGTGAACCCCGAGTGTTCCGCGAACATCTGGACCTTGCCGACGTTCCCGTAGACGAACACGTTCTCCCAGGGGACGAGCACCTTGTCGAGCACCAGGATCGTGTCGTTCTCGTCCAGGCGCGAGGAGAGCGGGTGGTCGAAGGGGCTGCCGGTGACCGCGGAGACGGCCGTGTAGGAGGGGCGGCACAGCAGTTTCACGCCGGGGGCGTCCATCGGGATGGTCGCCACGAGCGCGAACTCGCGGCGCTTGACGGGCAGCCCGTAGTGCGCGACGAAGTTGTAGTGCGCGAGCGCGGAGCCCGTGGCCACCACCTTGGCGCCGCTGACGACGACGCCCGCGTCCGTCTCCTTCTCCACGTGCACGAACACGTCCGAGACATCGTCGGGTGAGCGGTTCCGGTCGACCGGGGGGTGGATGATGGCGTGGTTCCAGTACAGGACCTTCTCCTGGGACTCCTTGTACCACCGGCGCGCGTTGTCGTCGAAGGGCGCGTAGTAGTCGGCGTTGACCCCGAGCGTCCCGAGGAAGGACGCCTTGTAGTCGGGGCTGCGCCCCATCCACCCGTAGCTCAGCCTGGACCACGCGGCGATGGCCCGCTGGTCGGCGACGAGGTCGTCCACCGAGCGGGACGCCGTGAAGAACTTGTGGGTGAACCCTCCCGAACCCGTGTCCGTCGGTGCCACGAGGTCCTGGTTGGTCTCGGGATCGTGCAGCGCGTCGTACAGCCGCGCGGTCATCCGCACGGGGTTGTGGAACGCGGGGTGGGTCGTCACGTCCTTGACGCGTTCCCCGTAGAGGTACACCTCGCGGTCGTCCTTCAGGCTGTCGACGTACTCCCGGCCCGTCATCGGTCGGCTCATGCGCAAACCCTCCTCTTCTCACAGGGGGGCCCGGGGGGGGCGCGGACCCCCCCCGCCCCGGATGAACAGGAAACA
>NZ_JBHXQY010000104.1:13277-23267 GCF_042716955.1 Nocardiopsis sp. NPDC058631
GCTCAGGCGCAAACCCTCCTCTTCACCCCGGGGGGCGGGGTCGGGACGCGTCCCGACCCGGCCGGTGTTCCTCTCGCTCCCCCTTCGGGGTCAGGTCCGGAACTGTCCGGGCGTCCGGCCGGGGCCGGCGGGCCCCCGGTAGGCCTGGGCGATGTCGAGCCAGTGGTCGGCGTCGGCCCCCACCGCGGTCACGTCCAGGTCGTCGCGGTGGCGGCGGCGCGTCACCAGCAGGCAGAAGTCGACGGCGTCCCCCGTGATCAGCTGCTCGGCGCCGGGGGGCCCGAACTCCCACTTCCGCCCGGAGGGTGAGGTCAGCTCGTACGCGAACTCCGTGTCGGGCGGGGTGAGACCCCGGGACTGGTAGCCGAACTCCCAGGTCAACGCGGCGAACCCCGCCACGTGGCCGATGCGGTCGGTGCGCTCGGGGGTGACCCCCAGCGCGTCCGCGATGTCCTGGCCGTGGGCGAGGACCTCCATCATCCCCGCGCAGGCCAGCACGCCCGGGGGGATCGGGCGCACGAGCCAGGGCACGGGCTGGTCGGCCGGGGCGGCGGCGAGCTTCTCGACGGCGAATTCCCGGTCGGCGCGCCAGCGGGCGAGCAACTTCTCGGGGTCGTCCAGGGGGTAGGTGGAAAGGACGGCGTTGACGGCGCCGTCGAAGTCCTCGGCCGCCTCGGCCGTCATGGCGGCGAAGGCCTCGGCGTCCGAGGCCGCGGTTCCGGCCAGGCGGAAGACGAAGGACAGGTGGGCGACCTGGTGGGCCACGGTCCACCCGGTGGCCGGGGTCTCCCGTGCCCAGTCGGTCCGGTCCAGGTCCGCCACCAGTGCGTCGATCTGGGCCGCCTCGGCGGCCAGGTCGCTGATGACGGCGGGGAGTTCGGTGATGACGTTGGGGATGCCGTTCACGTGTGGTTCCTCTCGTTCTCCGGTGGTGGGTGCGGGGGTCCGGTCTCCCCGGTCAAGGCGGTGTGGGTGGACTGGCGGGCTGCGGCCATGGCCGCCCAGGAGACGGCCCGGACCAGGGCCGGGTCGTCGGCCCCGGCCTCCCGGCAGGCGGCGATCGTGTCGTCCGTGACCTGGTAGGAGGCCCGCGCGGTGAGCAGGGCCAGGCGTCCGAGGGCGCGTTCGGACGGCGGGAGCGCGTCCAGCGGCCCGTCCGTCCAGGAACTGCTGACACCGGCGGGTCCGGTGCCGTGCTCGCCCAGGTGTCGGAGGAGCAGGTCCCGCACGCGGGCGGTGAGCACGCGCTCACCGGCCGCGTCGACGGCGGCGGTCGCCGCGGTGAGGGCGCGCAGGACTCGGGGCTCTCCGGCGGCCCAGGCCAGGTCCGGCGGGGTCGGGGCCCGCAGTGCGGCTTCGGGCAGCAGGTCGAGGGCCGCGCCGGGGGCGAGCGGGCGCCCGGAGCCGGAGGCGATGGTCGCCGCCGTCGCCCGGCGCAGCATCCCGCGCACGGCCGGGGGCGCGAAGGCGGGCAGGGGCGACTCGGGCAGGAACACGTTGACGAGGCGGTTGATGTGATGGAAGGTCAGCACCACGGCCCCCAGCTCGGCCCGTTCGGCGGGGTCCGTCGGCGCGGGGAGCCCCGCCCAGGGCCCGCCGCCGTCGGAGCCACCGCCCCCGCTGCCCCCGTCCGCGGCGCCGAGGACCCCGAGGGTGGCACCGTGCACCTCCACGCAGTAGGGACAGGTGTTCTCCCGGGAGACCGCGGTCGCCACCGCCTCCCGGGCGGCCCGCCCGGTGCGGCGCGGGACCAGCAGGGACTCGCGCAGGGCGACCCAGGTGGCCGCCGCGCACTCCGGGGCGGGCGTGAGCAGGGCGACCGGCGGCGCGAGAACGCCGAAGTCCCGTTCCAGCTGCCGGTGGAGGGCGGCGGTCGCGCCCCGGGCCTCGCGGGGGGCGACCGGCCGCACATGACGCACGTCGCGCAGTGACCGCCGGACGGCGGCCCTGATGAGCGTTCGGAGCACGGGGTCACCTCTCGTCGGTGTTCTGGTGGTCGCCGGACGTTTCAGGTCCTCGGTGCGGCCTTACCGAGGACCTCCCCGCGCCCCGACGTGGCGCCGTCGGGGGCGGGAGCTCCGTAGGTGACGTCGATCCCCCGTGCCCGGGCCGCCTCGACGATCCCGGGGACGGAGCGCTCGGCCAGCGCGGCGATGGTCATCGCGGGGTTGACGGTCAGGGCGCCGGGGACGGCGGAGCCGTCGGTGACGAAGATCCCCGGGTGGCCGCGCAGCTCGTGTCGGTCGTCCAGGGCCGAGGTGTGCGGGTCGTCCCCGATCCGGCACGAGGCGAGCGGGTGGACGGTGTACGCGCCGACCAGGTCGTTGGTCCAGGGGGCGACGCTGGCGATCCCGTCCTTCTCCAGGATCTCCTTGACCTCGGCGTCCGCGCTCTGCCAGCCCTTGAGGGTGTTCATGGTGGGCCGGTAGCTGAGCGGGCCCCTCCCCAGCATCTGCTGGGAGAGGCGTACGGCGTTCCCCGCGGGGGGCGGGGCGCCGAAGACCCCCTCGTTGTCGTCCTCGCTCATGGTGAAGACGATCAGCCACGACTTCCAGCGGCGCATCATCTCCTTCTTGTCCGCGCCGAACCACGACGGCGCCGGGGCGCCGGGGACCTGGGCCAGGACCGTACCGAGGGCCGGGGGGAAGTAGAGCTGTTCGAGGGAGTAGCGGGAGTACTCGGGCAGCGAGGCGTCCAGACGGTCCCAGTTGGCGACGCAGGGGCCCTTCCCGACCTGGAAGGCCTCGTAGGCGCGCAGCTCGTCCCGGGACAGGCCGAGGACCTCGCGCACCTTGTCCTCGTCGACCACGGCGGTGTTGAGGCGCTCGCCGTTGCCGGAGAAGTAGCGGCCGACGGCGTGGGGCATGGCTCCGAGGCCGGCCTCGGAGCGCTTGAGGATGACGGGCGTGGCCCCGGCCCCCGCGGCGAGCACCACGATCCGGGCGTCGATGGCGCCGGACCCCCGCCTCACCCGGTAGTCCTCGTCGTCGATGACGTCGTAGTGGACCCGGTAGCCGCCGTCGTCGGTGCGGTCCACCCGCTGCACCTCGTGCAGCGGCCGGATCTCGGCGCCGTGGGAGAGCGCCGCGGGGAGGTAGTTGGTCATCAGCGACTTCTTGGCGTCGAACCGGCAACCCGCCATCATCCAGTTGCAGTTGACGCAGGTCTCCTTGTCGATCGCGACGGGGACCGGGTTGGCGGTGCGCCCCGAGTGGTCGCAGGCGGCTCCCCAGAGACCGCCCGCGTAGCTGACGTCGGACCAGTCCTGGGTACGGACCCCCATCGCCTCGGCCACGCGGTCGTACCAGGGGTCGAGGGAGTCCCTCGTGATGGCGGACGGCCACATGCGGCGTCCGATGGAGCCCTGGCGGTCGAAGACGAAGCGCGGCGCGCGCGGCAGGGCCGCGAAGTACACCATGCTCCCCCCGCCGACGCAGTTGCCGCCCAGGACGCTCATCCCGTCCCCGACCGTGAAGTCGAAGACCCGGGTGTAGGAGGAGCCCAGGAGGAAGTCGTGCTCGAACTCCTCGCTGCGCAGCCAGGGGCCGCGTTCGAGGACGGTGACGCGCGCCCCGCCCGCGGCGAGGTGGTAGGCGGTGATGGCTCCGCCGAAGCCGCTGCCGACGACGAGGACGTCGGTGTTCTCCGTGGTGGTCATGCGGGGCTCCCCGAGGAGGTCGTGTCAGGGTGGAGGCGAGCCAGCGGCCTGCCGTAGGAGTACTCCGTGAAGCGCAGCAGGCCGTCGGGGTCGGGGGCGGCGAAGCCCATGGCCCGGAGCCCGGGGTGCCCGGCGGCGATCGCGGCGGGGGTGCTCATGTGGGCGGCGCTGTCGTAGGCCATGTTGCAGAAGAGCGCGAGCATCACCCAGAACTCCCTCTCCGGGTGCCCGGGGGCGGTCAGGGCGCGGACCACGGCGGTGCGGTCCTCGAAGGGCAGCTGGACGAAGGGGGGCTCTTCCCCGGAGGGTGTGGTGCCGTTCTGCTCGGCGTGGCGCGTGGCGTGTGCGTTGAGCAGGTCGACGAAGTCGTCCAGGCCCTCGGTCACACCGGTGGCCGGGTTCTGCAGGAGCTCCAGGGCCCCGGCCTCGACCGCGCCGGCATCGTGGGAACGCCCGGCCACCGCCACGTCGTCCGGAGCGCGTTTGGCTCCCGGGAGGATGGTGTCCGCGAACGCCTCCAGCGTTCGTGTCCGGACGCTCGGGGCGTCACCGGTGTCCGTCGTCATGGTGGTCTCCTCTGCGCTGTGGGGGTGGCGTCGGGCGGGACGGGTACGGGTCAGCCGTCCTGGACGCGGCGGATCGTCATCGGGAGCCCTCCCCGCACGCGCAGCGAGAGCATGGGCTCGGGCACGACCCGGCGTCCCGGCGCGAGGGTGAGGCGCAGTTCCCGGGAGACGCTCGCGAGGACGAAGACGGCCTCCAACATCCCGAGGTTGCTGCCGACGCAGACCCGCGGGCCCGCACCGAAGGGGATGTAGGCGTACCTGTGGCGGTCCTCGCGGCGGTCGGGGTCGAAGCGCTCGGGGTCGAAGCGCTCGGGGTCCGCCCACGAGCCGGAGCGCCGGTGGAGGGTGTAGGGGCAGATCAGCACGTCCGACCCGGCGGGCACGTGGTAGCCGCCCACCTCGTCGTCGGCCAGCGACTTGCGGGGCAGGATCCACACCGGCGGATACAGCCGCATGGTCTCCTGGATGACCATCGTGGTGTAGGTGAGCCCGTGCAGGTCCTCGTAGGTCGGCGGTCGGTCCCCGAGGACGCGGACCGCCTCCTCCCGGAGCCGCTCGGCGGTGCCGGGGTTCTGGTCCACCAGATAGAAGGCCCAGCTCAGAGTGCTGGCCGTGGTCTCGTGGCCGGCGAGTAGAAGGGTGACGAGCTCGTCGCGCACGCGGCGGGAGCGGGCGCCGGGGTCCGGCTCCGAGGCGGCGTCCGCGAGGACGCGGGAGAGGGCGTCGTCCGCGCCGTCCGAGGGGACGCGGTCCCGGACGAGGCGGCCCACGATCCGCTGGAGTTCCCTCCGTGCCCGCCGAAACCTCGTCTGCGTGGGGAAGGGGAGCCACACGGGCAGCCCGTTCATGGTGACCATGTCGAGCATGGCCTGGTCCTGGACGGCCTCGAAGGCGCCGCCGAGGGTGTCGAAGGCGTGGAGGTCGGTGTCCAGCAGGGTGTGGCCCAGGACCCCCAGCGTCAGCCCGGTGGCCTCGGCGGCCACGTCCACGGGACCCTGGTCCGCCCGTGCCCGCAGCCGGTCCACCAGGGCGGCGGCCTCCTTGGCCACGATGTCGGCCTGACCGGCGATCCGCTTGTGCCCGAACACCGGGCGCATCGTCCGGCGCTGGGCCTTCCACAGGTCGCCCTCGCTGGTCAGCAGCCCGTCTCCGAGCGCGCGCTTGGCGTGGACCTGGCCGATCCCCTTGTGGTAGTTCTCGCTGTTCTCGGCCAGCACACGCTTGGCGTGGTCGGGGTGGTTGAAGAAGTACAGGGTCTTGGGTCCAGCGACCATGCGCACGGCGTCACCGTGGTTGTCGACCGCCGTGGTCATCATCGCGAGCCGGTCTCCGACGAGGTCGCGCAGCATGCCGGGGCCCGCGGAGAAGGGTGTGCGGGGCGGGAGCCGTAAGCCCGCGCGGGTCATGACCCTCCCCCTTCGCGCTGGGCGAACTCGTCCGCGAGGGCGGCCCGCCAGACCTCGTACCGGGGCCGCGCGGGGCCGGTCCCCACCCCCGTGCCTTCGGGGGTCAGGTCGCGGGACAGGCGTGCCGCCTTCTCCGCCTCCATCCCGCAGAGCACGGAGGTGCCGAGCTCGGTATGGGGCACGACGAGTCCGGCGCGGACCCTGGCCTCGGCGGCGAAGGCGCTGCCCTGCGCGAGGGACCAGCGGTGCTCCCCGGCGAGGTCGCGGAGCCTTCGGAGCTCCTCCTCGTCCGCGCCGCCCGCGTAGGTGGCGGCCAGGCCGAGGCCCGAGTAGAGGTCGGACCGGCGGCCGGCGGGGAACGACTCCACCAGCCTCGCGGCCTGGTCCGCGTCCGTTCCGGCCACGAACCACAGGGCCCGTCCGATGCCCTGGTCGGCGGCCCGGAGGGCGTAGGCGCCGTCTCCGGTCCGCCGGGCCGCGCGGGCGTCGCGGGCCTGGCCGTGCACGTACTTGTCGGTGTGGAAGTAGGCCTGGTGGAAGCCGTACCCGTCGTGGACCAGCCAGCGGTGCAACGGGTCGAGCCGGCGGGTGTCGGGCCACAACGGCCAGGGAAGGCGGGCCATGGCCCAACCGATCCCGACATAGGCCATGTAGACGTGGTCGGCGCCGGGGCCGGCGAGAAAGCGCTGCGTCCTTCCCCCCTTCAGCGACAATCCGTCCAGAAGGGCGAACCCCATCGCGGCGCCCTCGTAGGCGAAACCCCGATAACGGGTGGCCAACGCACTGAGTCGTTCGTCGGTCCTCTCCGGCGACGCGGTCTCCACCGCGTCTCCGAGACCGGTGAGGAAGGACTCGCCCACCGTCTCCAGAACACTGCGGCCGACCGGGCCCTTGTCGTGGAATCCCCTGGTCTCGAGTTTTGTCTCGGATACGTTCGGAGTGATGATTCGACGCCGAAGCGCACCTATCACACTGGACAATTCGTCCTCCCGCCTGTCACGACGGACGTGGTCGTTTTCGCTTTCCATGTTTCTCCGGCACGGGCCCGGGGTCTACTCCGCAATTGCCGTTGCGTCTTCTCACCGGAAGTGGGCCCTGATCCCGGCCCGCCAGACCTCGTACGCGGGTACTCCGCCGTGGCGCCCCGGTTCGACCGCGTGCTCGTCCGCCAGGCGGGCCGCCTCGACGGCCCCCATCCCGGTCAGCGCGCGGACGGCGTCCTCCGAGTGGTCGGGGACGAAACCGGAGAACACCCGGGCCTTGGCCGCGAACACGGCCCCCTGCGCCATGTGCGGCCCGGCCGCGTCGGCCGACCGGAGCAGCGCCGAGAGCGCGTCGCCGGCGGCGCCCCCGGCGAAGACCGCGGCGAGTCCGACCCCGCTCCACAGGTCGGCCCGGCGTTCCTCGGGGAAGCCCGCCACCGCTTCGGCGACCGCGTCGCAGCGCGCGCCCTGGATGAACCACAGCGCCCTGCCGACGCCCTGGTCGAACGCGCGGGGAAAGTAGTCGGGGGAGCCGAGCCACGGGTAGGGGCGGGCGGTCTCCTTGCGGTCGACCCAGCGCTCTGTGTGGAAGTAGGCCAGGTCGAACCCGTAGCCGTCCACGGCGAGCCAGCTCATCGTGGGGTGGTAGGGGTTGTCCGCGAGCTCCGGCAGGACGCCCTTCCACAGAGGCCTCGGCAGCCGGGCCATGGCGAACCCGATCCCGATGTAGGCGAGGAAGGTGTGCGGCCTGCCGGGCCCGAGCATGAGTTCGCGCGTGCGGTCGGACCTGCCGGCCGGGAGCGCGTCGCGGACGGTGAAGGCCATGGTGGCGCCCTCGTACGCGAAACCGCGCAGCGCGGCGTCGACCGTCTCCAGCCGGTGTTCGGCCTCCCAGAGGTGCCGCGCCTCCATGCCCCACTCGAATCCGCAGATCACGGCCTCGGGCACTGCCTCCAGCCCGCGCGCCGCAGGGGAGTCGCGTCCTGGGAAGCCCCTCCCCGCGAACCGGACGTCGGCCAGGGACGGTGTCAGCAGCGCGCGGCCCACCGCGCGCGGGACTGCGCCCAGCACGGCTCAGGCCACCGTCTGCCGGAGCCGGTGCACCCTCAGGTTCCTGGCCTCCATCGCCGCCGTCGTGTCGGCGAGGGTCACGGCGACCGGCGGGTCCGTCTCGGCCGCGGGTTCCAGCGGCAGGCAGACGTAGGTGTTGAGCCCGGAGACGACCTTGGCTGGTCTGCGCGTGACGGCTGTGAGCACCGGGGCGTCGGCGCTCCTGGCACCGTGGGGCATCGCCACCGCGATGAGGTGGTGGGCCCCGCAGGGCACGCCCGAGACCTCGAACTCGGTCCTGCCGCGCGCGGACAGCGCCTCGAAGGCCACGGGCGCTCCCTGGGGGGTGGCCTCGGAGAACACGCCCACCATGACGTCCGCCCTGCCGACGGCCTCCGGGATGTCGAGTGTTCCGCGCACCGAGGTGGTCCACTGTCCGGGGCGTGGCCTGTTCCGGCACGCCTCGACCATCTCCCCGAGCTTGGGCAGTCGGGCGAAGTCGTGGGAGGCGGCGACGAGCAGGCGGGAGACGGCGGGGTCCCGGTACTGGGTCGGTGACATCCCGACAGCGCGCGTGAACCTGCTCGTGAAGGTGCCCACGCTGTTGTATCCGACGCTGCACACGATGTCGGAGACGGTGAGGTCCGTGGTGAGGAGCATGCGCTTGGCCGCGAACAGGCGTACGGCCGTGAGATAGCGTCCGGGAGTCAAACCGGTGGCGCGGGAGAAAATGCGCGAGAAGTGGTAGGGGCTGACGAAGACTTCAGCGGCGATCTCGTTCAGCGTAATGGGCTCGTAGTAGCGGCTACGAATGGCCTCTACAGCTTGGCGAACAGATTTCTCCATTAACGTCTCCCCATAGGAGTTCAGTCACGGGATACCGGTGCGAAACTCATTGACAGCACAAGCGGGCACACCGGAGGAACACGCCGGAGTACACATGGAAAACGACAAGGAAAAGCAGAGTTCCCAGGACCGGACACTCCACCGAAGGGCGGTGTGGAATTTACCCGGTCACGCTTTCGATACGAGGATCAGAATCGGCGGACATATAATTCACCGACCCTTCTACTCGCTTCCCACCAACAGGAGCCCCCCAAGCCCCGCCATCACCGCCCCCACCACCCCCTCTCCCAGGCACTGCTCTATCGTCACACCGACGACCGCGACTCACATCTTCCAGATTGCGACATCTACTCCGAAATCACACCAAAAAATCATCACTAAACCCACCAAAGTGCCCTACTTCGTAGGGTGGTCAAATAGTGACCCAGAGACACGATCCCCTCCTGTCACCGGACCAGCGAGATCACCACAGCATGCACACCCACCCGTCCAGCCCCATTGACCACAAGCGGCCAACACTGGTTTCCGCGTGGAAATTATTGGGAAAAATGGCCCCTCCGGCCGCACGGGGACAACGCGCCGCGTCGAACGCGAACGCCGTGTCAATCACTTTGAGTAACAGTCGCAGGCAGAGTGGGCACATAACGCTGTGATGCCATTAGTCGGGCTATTTATAGGGTGATTGCATCAGGCCGATGCGGCCAAGCGTGAGTGTCAGAAAAAAGCTGACCACAAGTAGACCCCGTTGGTACGCGGGCCCAATATCGATTTATGAGCCCACGTAAGTCCGACCCCCGACTACGCTCCGTTCTGATCAACACCGCCGCACGGCTGCTCTCGGACGAGGGGCCGCAGGCCCTGTCCACACGGCGGATCGCGCAGGAGGCGGGCAGCTCCACCATGGCCGTGTACACCTATTTCGACGGCATCGGCGGCCTGGTCCACGCCATGGTCCACGAGGGTTTCGCCCGGCTGGAGGAGCACCTCACCAGCGTCGGAGCCACCGAGGACCCCGTCTCCGACCTCGCTCTCCTCGGCCGCGCGTTCCGCCACAACGCCTCCCACAACGAGCACCTGTACGCGGTCATGTTCGGCGGCTGCTCCCTGGCCGGTTTCCGCCTCTCGGAGGACGACAGACAGCACGGCCGCTATACGCTCCGCAACGTCACGGCGTCCGTGAGCCGGTGCATGGCGGCCCAGCGCTTCCACCCGGCCGACCCCGAACTGGTCTCCCACCGCCTCTGGTGCGCCGTGCACGGACTCACCACCCTCGAACTCGGTCTCTACCTCGTCCCGCCCTACGACGCCGACCGGTGCTTCGAGGACCAGCTCGTGTCCCTCATGGTGGGCTGCGGAGACGCACCCGAATCCGCCCGGCTGTCCGTGGAGGACTCCGCGGGACGCCTTCCGTCCCTGGGCGCCGTCGGAGTGTGAGGCTCCGGGACCGAGCGCCACCACCCGACCGGGGGGCCACCGGCCCC